>DATEIL010000305.1:0-9526 GCA_035279085.1 Nitrososphaera sp. | reverse complement strand
AAACCCGCCCGCTACCTTTGAAGGCGAGGTTCCAGAAGTCTTGCAGAATTCGTCCCTTATTACGTGATACTCTTTCAGAGAAAAATATGACCTGTTAATGTCAAGTATGAGCGGCCAGACAACATTTTCCCAGACCATCCTCCTGTTTTCAGTCGAAGATGCATGTTTGCCCTTTCTTCTGGCCGATTGCTGAGGGTAGTAATTATATTCCTCGTCGTCGCCGTCAACATCCTTGTCGACCCCCTCAGCCGACTTTCCACGCTGCGGGCTCTTCAGCAATTTTAGGTACGTTTAAACCCCCGGGTTTATAATTTATCACAGTGCGGCAAGATGCCGGATCAATTAGGGATTCCTTGGATCTGCTTGCCAAGAAATGGACGGTGGACCAGAAATTATATGATCTACAGATAGGCTTACGAGACGACGTTTCTGACACCATGTTGAACATCAATGGGGTGATTTTTCACGTTCCCATGCTAAAGAATGACAGCCTGTATGTCCTGTGGAAATGTCTCTGGCCTGACTGCCACAATTGCTGTGACCGGCAGGGACGGCTTCCACTCACAAAGGATGACATCAAGAAAATTGCAGGCAAGCTGGGCTATGCCAGCCAGCCGGAATTTCTAAAAAAAGAGACCCACCTGCCTACCTGGGAAGAACAGGAAACAATGGGCGGACTTATCACTACCCTTACCATGATCTCGCTGAAACGCAAGCCTGACGAACTTTTGGAAGACGATGGCAAGCCTATTACTTGCAGGTTTCTGGATGGTGAGGGATCATGTAAGATACATCCTGACAAGCCGGGAGTCTGCTGGCTCTATCCATTTGCTTCATGGCTTGAGGCAGACAGCAGGGGCCAGCCAGTTGTGCATGCGACCTTCCAGTTTACCGGAGATTGCCCCGGTTACTACCTTGACAGTTCCATTGATTCCATGATGCCTGTCCTGACAGAATATTCTGCAAAAATTTATGAATACAACATGGCAGTGAGCAGGACGACGCGGGAAGGCTATGGAGCCGTAAATTTCGTCAGGATGTAAAATAAACCAAGATCAGATAGAATAAAATAAAATAAAAAATTAAAGTGCCGGGATCGCGCTACGCCTGCTGGAACCTCTTTTTCACTTCTTCCCAGTTTACAACGTTCCACCAAGCAGCGATATAGTCAGCGCGTTTATTCTGGTATTTCAGGTAATAGGCATGTTCCCAAACATCCAGACCCAAGAGTGGTGTCATCTTTTCCTTGTTGAATCTGGTCCACGGACTGGTCTGGTTTGGCATCGTAATGAACTGCACGCCTCCAGAACCATTCTTGACCAGCCATCCCCAGCCACTGCCCTGAAGTGTGGTCGAGTCCTGTGAGAACTTTGTCTTGAAATCCGAGAAACTTCCAAATGTTTTGTTGATGGCTGCGGAGAGCTCGCCGTCCGGCTCGCCTCCTCCTCCCTTTTTCATATTGTTCCAAAAGAGGGCATGATTATTGTAGCCGCCACCATGGAAATTGACAGCACCTTTGGCATTGTCGGGAACTGAATCGATGTTTTTCAAGATGTCAACAATGTCAGTCTTGTTTTGCCATTCGCCGCCAAGACCAGCAAGTGCCTTGTTCAGGCCATCAGTGTAAGCCTGGTGGTGTTTCGTATAATGAATTTCCATTGTTCTTGCGTCAATGTGCGGCTCCAGCGCGTCGTACGAATACGGCAGTGGAGGTAAAGTAAAGTTAGCCATATGGAGAAGCTGCTGTTGGATGAATATATTGTTTTACGGAAGGAAGGGTGCAGAATTTGACAGTAAAATATCACTGTAAAAAAAGTAGCTCAGCCTGCTTTTGCGCGTGGGGCAACTCTTGAAAGCGAAATCGCGTGATCGTCTATCATTGTGCCTACGCCTACGTCGACAGACTTGATCTCTATCTCTATACTCGCGATCTGCTCTTGGGTCAGGTTGTATTTTTCTGAAAGGTATGCCCTGACCTTGGACTCTGGGTTGGAGAGCTCTCCAATACTGGAAGGAAGCGTAACATCAAGAACCTTTCCAACAGGCAGATCTGATGTCATGTTGCTGCTTCCGCCACCGACTGCAACATTGCCGGTTACCACGAACGAGATCTTGTCAACTAGGACAGAGTGTGGCAATTCATCCAGTGCATTTGCTGTGTAAAATGTCTGGACGTCCAGGACATCTATGGTATCCTGAGAACTGCTGGTACTGGACAGGATAGAACTTGCCCCTGAAATCGATGACAGGAGCCTCGGATCCACAGGAACTTCAATCAGGACAAATCCTTCTGCAAAGGCGTCACTTCCGCCAAGAACCGACCGAATATCCTTGCAAACCAAGCTCGTTGATGTCTGAGCCTCCATTGTCCTCAGAAGTGCATTTGTCGCATCGTTTTCATTGTATGCGGCACTCCATGTAAACCGGACTGGAAAATCCTGCTTGTTAAATATGCCGATATCGGTGTCGTAGTGGCCCGGCCTGAGAGGGCCCTCGTCGCCACGTATGGTACCGCATTCAAACTTTGCAGCATATGTTATGCTTTCAATCGCTCCGGAATCTCTGCCGGCCGATGCGTTCTGGCCCGCCCCATCTGACTGATCCACTTGAAATGTCACTGACTCTGAACTGTCATTGGATATTGTAACGATGCGGGGAATGATATCCCTTGCCCTACCATCAGGCAGTGCGACCTGAATTACGGAAAAGGTTCCATTTGACACTCCTTCTATGGTGATGATTCCAGCGGCCCTGCTCGAATCTCTCCCAACATCTCCGTCCTGAATGGTAAAGTTTCCAGAGCCTGTGAAAGGATCGGGGGAGACTCGATATACTGCGCCGTCTGCCGGCTTGCCATCAAATAGCGTAATAATAGTCAGCGAGCCACTGGCCCGAGTAGGTGTCGCGGCAAGAGTTGCATTGCCGTTGCCAATCCCTGATTGAAAGTCAAGACTCATGCCTGCAGCGAGAAGCGAGACGAGCGCAGCTGCACCTATGACGACAAATAGCAGGGTGCGACTCTTTGACATACTCTGCAGCAGCCTAACTTGAACGCCTCACAATATTAAGCCATTGTTCAGAAACTTGCAAACAAGGACGTCCTGTCACTAGGAATAAATATGATGGATACCTGATCTAACACGTGGACGCGGTTTCCGGAAAACGTATCCGTCTTTTAGTGTTCTTTGCATTTGCCTCCGCAATGTTGTTGCCAATGTTCGCACCAGCACCAAGATCTGCACATGCCGACGGTCTGTTCATGGAGCAATTCAGTGCCAGCTTGAAGGGGCGCGATGCCAGGCTGTCAGTCAGCGTAAATCCTCCTATCCTTACATCTGAAAACCGGCAGGATGCATACGTGCAGTTTCGGCTATACGACGCAAACACCAACAGCAGCCTGAAATTTGCGACCTTTTCCATCACAATAGAGCGTGGGGTAGGCGAAAATGCAGTAAGGCTTCTCCGGGATGTCTTTCATACAGAAAGTGGGCTGTTGACATTGAGAGTGCAGCCAAGGGAAGGACCCGTTGACATTTTGGGAACCCAGGAACAATTCCTGAACGCCTGGGTGGCAGATCCAGCGGGGAACCTCAACGTGAGAGGTCCGATCTTTCTGGAAGGCGGCCTCTACCACTTTAGGATTGAGATATTGGGGATCGACAGTATCAAAGAACTGTTCCCGCCAGACCAAGTCACGAGTTTTGACTCTTGGCTTAGTGTGGGCGATGTTTTCGATGAAGCAGTCCAGTACAACGGCAACAACTACAACACCACAATCATATCTTATTATGACAGGGTGAATGACTTTGACTTTGAACAGCCCACCAAGACATTCACCTGGTCCATGCCATTTGACTGGAATACCAGCAGGATAGACCAGACGACAATATTCGTTCACGAAGAAGTAAAGATTCCAAAGGCCATGGAGTCGATAGGCGACTCTATGGCGTTTAATGCTACCGTAAACGGCGAACGCATCTCTGGATCAAAGCTGGTGATTGACCCATACTCTTCACAGCAGGATCTCATACTGCACTACCTGCTAAACAAACCCGATGTCCTTTCGCTGGCCCAAAACGTGTCTTCTGAAACAGACAAAATGACCTTTACGTTGACGCCGTCCACGGATACTGTGCAACAGACAACGACAGAAATGTCCACCGATACGGGCGGCATCCACGTTGCCCTGCAATGGACGCCGGATCCCCTCAATGCGGATAAAGAGTCTGACTTGAAAGTGACATTTTCCGACGCGTTCACCGCACGCCCGTTTGACGGCACAGATGTTCACTACGGTATTAGGATCCTTGATAATGACGGCAAGGAGGTGTACGCCCAACAGGATCTGACTGCAGACGGCGGAACGGATACTCAGAAAATAGACTTTCCAAGCAACGAAAATTACCGGATCGAAGTGCAAGTCAAGGGAATCCAGGAAGATGGCAGGCCCGTTGATATGACACGCAACGGCCTTGCACGCGGCCTAGTTGTCGTCCCAGAATTCCCCGCCACCGCACTAGTTGCCATCGGAGCCGCAGCAGCATCAATAGTAGTCTTGCAGAGATTCGCTGGCCGCCGCAGCTTTTTCACGAGCATGAAATAATGCCCCTTGTGTTCTATGACAAACTCTCCGAATCTCTGCACCGGGAACTTCCAGAAACTGCGTCGGTCGCATTAAAGGCGTTTATTAATGTGGGGCAGTTCGACGTGGCCCAGAGCTATGTTACCGCCAAGGTGGAAAACCGGTTTGGCGACAGCGTAAAGATAAACATCGAAGGTGGCCGGCACGGGATCGAGCTTCAGGACACATTGTTCAAGCTGGATGGCAGGAGGCCCAAGTACGCTTATCTTGTCACGCGCATGATTGAAAACGACAGGGTGATTGTGCGCAAGCTTCCAGTGCTTGGGGTCAAAGACTGGCTGCTGATATATGAAGACGACCTTTTTCTGCTCGCCGTAAAGGATGCATATGACGAACTTGATATTCGCCTAGTTGAATAATTGTTATTGACATATAGAAGGTCTGGCGAAGCGCAGTTAATTCTCACCTGCGCCTCAACCAGACAGTTTGTTCCCCATCGGTTTGGTCGATGTACCCCTACTCTTGCAGAATGTTAATTTAAATGTGATGTTTCTTTCTTGTTGCGCTAGCCCAAGATATCAAGAATCTTTGGTATGATCTTCTCATGAAAAGTCGGCGCATCTACTGAAATGCACAGCAGCCTGTCGCTCTGGGCTGTCAGAGGGATTGACACAAGAGTTACCCTGTCAAATTCGGTGACTTGGAATCTGAGCTGACCGAGGTCGGATTGGAATTTCCTGTTTATCGTAAGCGCCTGGTACGCGCTGTAGAATGACGTGGCTTTTGGGTCCTGTATCTCTGAATTGACTCTAATAAGGGGGGAGGGGATATCCGCACGGTACCTGCCGATGAGCAGTTTTCCGTCGCTATCGACGACGCCTGCAAACCTGACTGTCTTGTCCGCGTTAAGGACGGACTCGCAGAGTTTTTGCAGAAAGTCGCGTTCGTCTTGACCCATTGGTGACAATCTTGTAGGGGAAGGATCAAAATATAAAACATGCGAAGAAATCGCGTCAAGTGCCCAAGAATGGATACTGTGTCTGCCGGCGCATTGCTCCTCTCTCGTGCACAGTACCTAACAAGGATCGTCGACAGCTCAAACTAATTAGCACATGAGCGTCAAAAACTTGTAGATATACCTTTAAATGACAATGGGCGCTACCCTGAAACGTTATGCCAGTAGTAGGGGTCGATGATCTGGCTATCTATGTTCCTAAACTTTACCTCGATTACAAGGACTTTGCGGAGGCAAGAGGTATTGATCCGCAAAAGCTGGAATATGGCATAGGCATTAGAAAGATGGCCATCGCAGATACCAACCAGGATCCGGCCTGCATGGCTGCAAACGCCTGCCTGAGGCTGATGCAGAGAAACCACCTCCATCCTGAAGATATTGGAAGGCTCTACGTTGCCACTGAATCATCGCTTGACGAATCAAAGGCAATGAATTCATTCGTAATCGGGATGCTTGAGCAGATCTATGGCGAAGGGTCCTTCGAACATGCGGGCGGAATCGAATGCAAGTTTGCATGCGTCAGCGGCTCTTACGCGTTATACGATAACACGAACTGGATAAGGGCCGAAGAGAACAACGGCAAGGCGGCTGTCGTCATTGTGAGCGATATCGCAAAATATGACTTGGGATCGACGGGCGAATATACCCAGGGAGCCGGCGCGGTTGCGCTTTTGATAAAGGAAGACCCTCGCCTTCTGGCGTTTGACCAAAAAGTAGCTTCGACTACAATCAAAAATGAATACGACTTTTACCGTCCATTTGGCAAGGAGACTCCGCTTGTCAATGGGAGCTACTCAAACCTGCTTTACCTGATATCTGTCAGAAAGGCTTTTGACAGCTACAAAGAAAAAGCCATCAGGACGGAGCTTATCAAGCTAAAAGACGGTGAATCGATTACCGATCACATCGACTATTTTGCCGTCCACCTGCCGTACAGAAAAATGGGCGAGAAGGCCCTTGCCTACCTCCTCAGGCATGAGTGGCGACACCTGCCCCGGTGGAAGAATGTAATCAAGGAAGTGGGCACGAACGAACCACAGCCAAAGGACGCACGAGGGACCATAGAGTCCATCCTTGCCGACACTGAATTCATGAAGGCAGACGAGAAGTTCAGGAAGGAGTTCATGCGCACATCGTTTTACAACGAGGTATACGAGAAAAAGATGGCAAGCTCATTGGAGGGCTCTGCGATTATCGGCAACCTCTACACGGCTTCGATGTACATGGGCCTCCGCAGCCTCCTGGAAGTCGAGTTCAAGAAAGGGATGGAACTCGAAGGCAAGAGGATCGGATTTGGATCATACGGGAGCGGTAGCAGTGCGATGGTCTTTAGCGCGGTGATGCAGCCTGACTACAAGGAGGTAGTGAGCAAGATGGATCTCGAGGAGGAAATAGGCTCGCGGCAAAAGCTTGGGATTAAGGAATACGAGCGCCTGCACAGAAACGAACGCGCCTTTACTGATTCCGTCATCAACGCTCACAAGGAGTTCGTGCTGATAAAGCTCGGTGGAAGCACCGCAGACAAGGCTGGCTTCCGCGAATACGGCTATGTCAGCTAACTACTTTGAATTCTATTCCCTTTTGTTTTAAAAATTCTATCAGCCTGTGGGCGTGCTTTTCGTCTTCCAGTTCAAGGCTCAGGTAGACTCCTGCAGTTCCTGCGGGTATGTTGGACGAGAGCCTGTCGTGCTCTACCTCGACAATGTTTACGCTGAGCTCTGCGATCCCGTCTACCACCATCTTTAGCGCGCCGGGTTTGTCTGGCAGGAGAATGAAGATTCTGAGCATCCTGCCCATGTGCATGAGGCCCTTTGCCACCACCTGTCCAAGCAGGTACATGTCCACGTTCCCGCCAGAGAGCAGCGATATTATCTTCTCCTTCTTGCCTGCTGCACGCGCTCCTCCTCCGCCGCCATTTGAAAGCAGGTACGCCAGACTGGCTGCACCCGCAGGCTCCACAACTGTCTTTGCGCGTTCCATCAGCAAGAACATGGTCTTTACTATTGCAATATCGTCAACAAGCACGATGTCATCGAGGTACTTGTTAATGATCTCAAAGGTCAGCCTCCCAGGCTGCTTTACTGATATTCCATCCGCAATTGTGTAACCGGACTTGACTGTCTGAAGTCTGCCGCTTTCCATAGAGTCCTTCATGGCCGGAAAGGCCTTTGACTCAACTCCGATTATCTTTACGTTTGGCCTCTTGGATTTCACTGCTATTGCGATCCCCGCCGCAAGTCCTCCTCCGCCTATTGGAAGGTAAATCCTGTCTGCGTCTGGCAGGTCTTCCAGCAACTCAAGGCCGATTGTACCCTGCCCTGAAATGACATCTGGGTCGTCAAATGCGTGGATTATCGTCTTGCCCTCTTCCTTTGCTATCTCTTGAGTGGCGGCCCAGGCTTCGTCATAGTTCGCACCCTTCAGAATCACCTTGGCACCATACGACTTGGTCGCAGCCACTTTTGCCGGCGACGCAGTTTGCGGCATGACGATGGTGCAGGGTATTTTCTTGCGCGCGGCGGAATAGGCGACGCCTTGGGCGTGGTTACCTGCCGATGCTGCAATTACTCCGAATTCTGCCTGCCTGTCCGATAGCTTGCTTATCTTGACAGAAGCGCCGCGCACCTTGAACGAGCCGGTAAGCTGCAGGCATTCAAGTTTGAGAAATATGGACGCGCCTACGAGCTTTGAAAATGTGTTTGAGCTCTGGAGTGGCGTCTTTCTGACGATATTTTGTAATATCTCCCTTGCCTTTATGATGTCGTCTAGGTTAGGAGGTCTTTGTTTTTTGTCGCTGTTCCAGACGCTGGCCTCGTTCATCGCGGTGCCACAATTTCAAGTGTCGCGCAATGCCTTAATTATAATTTGTGCTAGTTTGGGCCAAAAAAACAACGAGTGTTAGCACATGTTTTTCTTTAGGGGGAAATGCCCGTCCCTTTAAGCCGGACACCCTTCCATCTTTTGAATCCAATAGCCATCCTTCTTTATGGCATTTTCAACAAATGGAGGAGCCGCCTGTATGTGGCAGAACTGGCATTCCTCCGATGTCATCTTTTGTCCTGACTGTCCAACAGATGAAAGGTACTGCTTGCCATACTCTATTGCCCTGTCATGCTCTGTGCTTGCTTCAACTACTACATCAAAGTGCATTATCTTGCCATCCTTCTTGGTTACGTATGTGTCATAGACTGCGCATTCCATGAGGTGGATTCGGTTTCCATGTTATTTATTCTATGTAGCCACTTCATAACAAAAACAGTAGTGCCAAGATGCCCCCGAGGCCACTAGTTTGGTTAATGGCTGGCTGTTATCCCGTCTACAGGTTGAGTAGGGGCAGAAGAGACTGCGCACAGAGAACCTAAGGGTTCTCGGCGGTTTTTTTGAATCCACATGGCATATCCCCACACGTGTGTTTTTTTCTTAATGTAGAGTTCCCCGCAAGGCAAGGCGGTATGGGGCTGGCTTTCAAAGATTATTAGTTGATCTTCGATTTCACCTTGGCTATTCGAAAAGACACTCCCTGGTCGTACAGACCCTTTGAGACGCTGCGTGCCAAGCCATCCTCTACGGCCTTTATTCGCCTCTGATCTTGTATAATGTCCGTGGGTACATCTATTTCGATCTGAACTTCGAGCAACATTTTTCTAGTTTCAACCATGTGGCCAGACCGAGTTCATGTTCGCTGGGGCGGTATTTCAGTGTTCCATATCACATGGAAAGTCTTTTGTGCAAGTAAAAGGCATCATATGGATAGAGGAATATTGTACCCCTCTGATATCCTTTCCCGGCTGTACGGCGAGGAAAAGAACGCCGAGCTTATTTACCCAAAAAAGGAGGAAGCCCCATCCGAAATAGATGACGTTCTTCAGACAAACATCTTTAATGTGATGCTGAACCGAAGGTCACAGCGCAAGTTTGAGGATAAAGAG
>DATEIL010000304.1:0-5959 GCA_035279085.1 Nitrososphaera sp. | reverse complement strand
ATGTTGAGTATGACGCCGAGCACAAAGTCTGCTGTCAATATGCTGCTATTGTAGCCGAACTTTATGTGAAATGAAGGCTTGCCGCGGCGAAGGTTTTCCTCGTCTATAATGTCATCATGAATTATTGACTCGGTATGCAATAGCTCGATTGCAGACGCGGCCAGGTATGCATCAGATCCGAGCTTGTTTGGGTTGATGCACTCGGAAGACAGTACAAGGATTAACGGCCGAATCCTCTTGCCGCCATCACTTGCATATCGAAGCGGGGCATGAAATTCGGACCATGAATAGAGGTCCAGTTCCCGTTCCAACGCTTCTTCGATATTTGAGAGATGGTCGGCAAATTGCTCGGTAAGAGGGTTAGCTTCAATGTTTCTCCTCGTGCTCAAAAATCTGCCCTTTCCAGAATCATCTTTTATCCGTGATCATATTAATTTATCACTCACTCTCTCTGCGTGTGTCATCAGCTCTATCTCCGTTGGGTCGGCAGAGACCAATTAGTATCGAACAGTTGCAAGTTGTTGGGTGATCCCAACCCCCCACTCCATGATGGGACAACTCTAGAAAAATTTGCTCTTGTTTACAGGGGGTTTTTCAAAACTTGTGTACGCTATTGTGCTATAACACCCTCTGCAGAAGGCCGCTTTTGCTGGCCTTTTGCAGGTTTGGGCTTGCCCTGCACCGGCTTTGCCTTTGCCTTGCTAGGCTGGCGCTTGAATAGTTGCGAGAGCTTTGAGAACATGCCCTTTTCCTGTGCTTTTTCACCTTTTGGCTTTTCTTCCACAACTGCTGCACCTGTTCCTGCTCCTGCTTTTAGATGCTCCAAACCTAGCTCTTCAAAGATCTCCTCCCTGACATTCTTTGGAAGGTGCAGAGCAAGTTCCTTTATCTTTTCATCAAGCATCATTATCTTCTGGGATTTTGTGTCATTTTCCGCAGACATTTTGTTGACCTGTTTCTCTGAAGAAACTTTCAGGTCCTCGTACATCTGCGACTTTTTGGCAAGTTCTTGCATAAATTCCTCGTGGAACCAGTTTACCATCCGCTCTACCTCGTCCTGGGCGGCAGTAGTCACGACTTGCTGGCAGCTGGTCGTAATCTCTTTGGTCTGCCCTTCAAGTGAATCCTTCAAGCCGCCAAGGACAGCAACATAGTCCTCTCTTTCCTTGTCAACTTGAGCATAGTGGTCCCTCAGGACCTTTTGCATTAATTCTGTGATGTCCCGATCCTTTTTCTTCGAAAGCTCGACAATATTTTTCTGAAGTGCTTTTCTCTCCGCGTCATGCTTTCTTACGAGATCGCGCGTCTGCTTGTCGCCGCTGATTCGCCTGGGAGCATGTTTCTTTGCAGCCGCCTTTCTGGTTGCTGGTGGCGCACTACTCTGGGGAGGCACTACTCTGGTGGGGCGCTCCTCAACTGCCGGGTTGGCGGCCGATGAAGCTTCGGGGGCCTCCACGATAGTTTGCGGGGCTGAATGCTGCGCTTTTGCAGCCTTTTCTCTGGCCCGCCTTTTCAGTTCTTCCTGTGCGATCGATTCTAGCTCAAATGTCGGTGAATATTCCTCAATCTCGGACATCTGCTGTATTGATGCCTCATTTTCTTTTAAAAGGAGTTGTATGTCAGATTTTTCGACGAGCTCGGCCGGCACCTCAACCTACACAAAAATCCTGCCATAGCCGGTTAATCTAACCGGAATCCCGGCCAAATCTGGTTGGCCGTGCAGCGAAAAAGCGGTGTCAAGCCTGACTCTGTTCGGATTACCACGAGCAGACAGCAGAGAGTCATAGCGATGATCATACATTCAGACGCGTGTGCGTGTACATATCTACATGCACAGATGAAGCCACGCATTGCGTCGGGATTGCCCAGTGTAATCAAAAGCACTTATTCAAGAATTCCGGCCGCATCTTGTTACAGCAGAAGGTACCGCTACATCTCTGACTAACCCTTAAGTGAAATGCAGAAAAGCCTCTTGCATGCCAGGTTCAGGAATGAACGAGAAGCTTGTGCAGTTCTTTAATGAGGCGTTAGCAATGGAAAATGCCGCGGTTGACAGGATAGAGTCGCGGGTCTCTGAGACGCCGATACCAAATACAAAGCAACAACTGCAATATCATCTAGAGCAGACCATCCAGCAGCAGGAAAGACTGAAGCGGCTGATTACAAAAATGGGGGGCGACCCAACGGCGACAAAAGCCAGCCTCCCACGCATCCAGTCGATGACGGGAGACACGATCACAAACACCGTAAAGGAGGCTGCAAAGTCAATAGTTAGCGATGAAAGCCGCGGTGCGCTGGATGCAGAAAAGGAACTCCTCCGGACAAAGGAGGATGCGATTATCGAAAATGCTGAAGTTGTATCCTACAAGATGTTGATGGAAATGGCAGAGAAGGCGGGGTTTAGCGATGCCATCGCCCCACTGAAACAAAGCCTCCAGGAAGAAACTGCGATGGTAAATTTTATCATGGGAAATGCGCCTGTCGTACTGAATCATATGTGGTCCAAGCTTGAACAAGGAAAAACAGCAGACGAGAAAGAAAAGGTCAGGGTGGCGCGCCCGAGCTAGGCCGAAAGCACTACCTTTGTCACGTCACCTTTCTTATCGAAAATTTCGTAGCCCTTTGGCGCCTCCTCAAGTTTCATCCTGTGACTTATCAGCTGTGTCGGATCTATCCTTCCCACTTCTATGAGATGCTGCAATTGCTCGTTATACTTTTTGACCGGGCACTGACCCATCTGGATCTGAAGGCCGCGGTTGAAAAAGTTGCCAAACGGGAAATTGGAAAAATCTGTCATGTACACCCCCGGGATACTCACGGTTGACTGTTTTCTGGCAGAGTCTACCATCCAGTTTATGACTTGGAGCGAATCTTGAGGTATTAACGCTGGATTCGCGCTCTTGTCATGCTTGTGGTGACCCACTGCCTCATATCCGACGGCGTCGATGCATATCGTTCCCCTACCCTTTGTCTCACTCTTTATGCGTTCGACCGGATCTTCTTTGTCAAAGTTTATCGGCTCTGCCCCTATCTTTGCCACTTTATCAAGCCGGGCAGGCCAGTGATCCACTGAAAATACCCGCGCAGCACCTCGCAAAAGCGAACTCATGGCTGCGAAATACCCTACGGGGCCGGCACCAAACACTGCTACATCATCACCCGGCTGGACATTTGCGATATCTGCGCCAAAGTATCCAGTGCATAGTATGTCGCTCAGGAAGAGTGCCTGCTCTTCATTCAGATTATCTGCAATTTTCAGAGGAACGTTATTGGCGTATGGGACCCTGACATATTCCGCCTGGCCTCCATCGTAGCCTCCCATTAGCTGGCCATAGCCAAATGAGGCGCCAAGCTCGGTATTGGGATTTGAGCGCTCGCATTGGGACCAGATCTGATGTCTGCAGTACCAGCATTTGCCGCAGGTTATGTTAAATGGGATCACAACTCTGTCGCCTACTTTTACTTCGTCCACCCTGTCGCCGGTTTCCTCCACAGTGCCCGCAAACTCGTGACCGAGCGTCTGTCCGGGCTCCATTCCTTTCACATTTCCATGGTAAAGGTGAAGGTCTGAGCCACAAATTGCAGTCTTTGTAACTTTGAGCAGAATATCCTCCGGATGTTCAATCCGGGGCTTTGGCATGTCGTCAATACGCACATCTCGCGGGCCGCGATAAACGAGAGCCTTCATTTCCATTGAGGTCGGTCACATTTCTTAAATTGGTTGGTAATCTTAATTCCGCTTCCAACAACGCTAACAAGACTAAAGCCAATCTTCAGTTAGAAAATCACTTAGAACGGGTCTGTCATGATATGGTAAAGCAATAGCAACAATTGGTTTGCGTCCGAGCTACTAATCCTGCAGGCCACGTTGAAACTCTGATAACGCAGGAGGAATATCCGGAATATTTCTAACAGTTATTATATCCAACATGGACACTGTTCAACCCGATGGATATTATCCCGGCAAGTCCTGCGCCGGAAATGCGAGAGATTACCGGGTGGGCCAATTCTCCGCCACTCTCGATCAAGGGACTGAAGGGAAAGGTAATCCTGCTGGACTGCTGGACCTACACCTGCATATTTTGCCTCCGCACCGTCCCGATAATGAAACGGCTCCAGGCAAAGTATGGCAAGTACGGCCTGCAGGTCATCGAGGCGCATTCATCAGAATACCATTTTGCGACTGATCATGCGAATATTGACCGCGCCGTCCGCACTTACGGGGTCACGGAACCTGTCGCCTTTGATACAAAGAACAAGACCTGGGAGGCATATGGCAACATGTACTGGCCAAAGCATGTACTAGTCGACCATAACGGCTTTATCAGATACGAACATGCCGGCTATGGCGGCATTTCTGACTTTGAAGACCCTGTTACCGAACTCTTGGAAGAAGCTGGGCAAAAGCTAGAACTGGAGCCAGACGAGAATAATCCGACGGACCCGATCTACGACACCTACGGGATGCACTTTTACGGTATTGCGCCGGAGACCTGCGTCGGATACTCGCGGCTGAGAAAGTTTGGCAATAACCAGACCTTGAAGCCTGACGCACCAAATGTCGTTATTGACAGTGGGTCACACGAAATCAACACAGTCTACCTGCGCGGCAAATGGATTTGGCAACGCGAAGGAGTCCAGTTCGCATCAGGCGGCAAAGAACAAACCCCTGCCGTGATAATGAACTACAACTCTGCTTCCCGGGTCAACTGCATCATGGGCTCATCCGATGGCAGGCCGGCAAGAGCCGAAATCAGGCTTGACGGGCGCCATCTTGGCAGAGAACAGATTGGCAAGCATGCCCGGCTTGAAGGAGACGTCAGCTATGTCGACATCAGCTGGCCCTTTATACACAACGTAGTCGCAGTGGACAAGCCTGAAATGCATGAGGTGGAGATCATTCCAAAGTCCGACAACTTTGTTTTCTACACCTTTGTGTTTGGATAGGCAAAAAGGTTTTTTATTTTATCCCTGCATGGATTTTCTGATGGAAGAGAAAAAGCAGGAACTCGGAGAAGGCAGCGTCGCACCAGACTTTGCCATGAAGGACAGCAAGGGCAATGTATCAAAGCTCTCGGACCTGAGGGGCAAAATGTCTGCAGTAGTGTATTTCTACCCAAAGGATTTCACCCCCGGATGCACCATCGAGGCAACAGAATTTACGAAGGATTATGATAAATTCCGTAACGCTGGGATCGAGATTATCGGGATAAGTCCCGATGACGAGAAATCACATTCAAAATTCAGGGATAAAATGGGAATCCCATATCAGATGGTGGCGGACACCGAGAACAAGGTGTCACGGGATTACGGTGTGTATGGCCTAAAGAAATTCATGGGCAGGGAGTACATGGGAGTCAACAGGTCTACGTTCCTTGTCGATAAATCCGGGAGGATATCGAAGGTTTACAGCAGAGTCAAGCCTGCAGGACATAGCCAGGAGGTCTTTGACGCACTAGAGGCCTAGCTGCCATTTTGCACTATTGCTATATACCGGCGCGACTAGTGACGCCTATCAAAGGCGTAAAAGTCTGACATCGGGTCTATTCTCCGGTTATTCATGACAAGTCCAATCAGCGACCGGATCTCCTCGCAGCACTCGATGAACCTCAGGCCCTTTTCCGTTGTCCGGAAGACCTTGTTGCCGTCGATGTCCTGTGCATGTTCCAGCAGGTTATGGGCAAGCAGTGCGGAAAAGTAGTTCTCTACCTGCGTGCTGCTGATGTTTGCCTTGTACAGTATGTGGGTTTTTTTTGCGCCTGCTCCTGTTGCCGAGACGAGAATATCGTAAACAATGTCAACTTTGCTCCTGTGGCGTTCAGTCCGTCCTGCGGCCGAGGAAAAATCCGAATTCATTCTATGACAGAATCTCTCTGAATAAGATTATTTAAGAGAACTACGCAATAAGATTCTGTATAGACATTCTATTTCGAAGCATCAACCAGCTCGGATAGGTGCT
>DATEIL010000303.1:0-4070 GCA_035279085.1 Nitrososphaera sp. | reverse complement strand
GCATCGTTCTGATAAACTCAAAGTACCAGCAAGAAACTGCTCCGGATGTTGCGGAGGATAGGGCAAGGATAGTCAGCATGGACGAAGCTATCCAGACACCTGCTGGAGATTTTGAGCATGTCCTTAAGGTAAGGGAGACTTCGCCTCTTGAGCCCGATGTCACTGAATACAAGTTCTATGCCGCTGGCGTAGGCCTGATACAGGACGAAGACCTGCGACTGACAGAACATGGATTTGTTGAATAGGAGAAGCGAAAATCTCCTCCGCCCTTCTCCTATTTTTTTGAACACTGGCCTTTATGGTACAATGTACATACTGCCATTAAGAAAAAAAAATTCAGTGCGAAAAAATAATAAAAAAAGGAAAAAGTGCGTGGTTCATTCAGAGCGAACTGCTGTGCTTGCAACAACTGCAGTTATTGGCTAAACACATTTCTGCTTCTTCATCCATGCACTCTTTGCAGCTACACTTTTCTTCGGACAAAACATCCATGAGTGAGGAGTAAACAGGTCTACTTATTAAGCTCACCGATCAGGAAGCACCAAGGCTCCGCCCCCATCGACATACACGGGTATGGAAATGGTGACAGCCAATAGGATGCCAAGGAAGTTCTGCCATTAAATCCTATAATAGCCTAAAAGTCGTCAAACAGTGTAACCGACAATTGCATCAAGTTTTCTTATCTTATGCGGATCTGCTACGTGGTTGGATTCCGCATTTTTGGTAAGGTCCCGCTAAGGAATTACCTCTATTTGCGTTTACAATCTGTTCGATGACAACTGGTTTAGATAAGCAGAGTTTCAGCCACATTCTTGATCATTGGCCAAACTGACACACCAGGACGGTTTTGCACTCGGCAGGGAGATGCGCATGTTATGGCATTCGGTTGAGACAATTGAAGAATGAACCTGTTGGAAATGGGGCAAGAAATTGCCCTGCACAAATAATATAGCTAGTAGCTCTTGGGCCTGTACGCATAGTTGTGCCAGAGAAGCTCGGCTTCGACTTTTTTGGTGCCGGACAGCAGGTCGTCAAGCGAGCTAAGGCGCTGGACTGCTTCCGGATTGGACCTCAGCTCCGCATATTTCTTGAGCATCCTGACCTTTTTTATGACATCCATTATTTCGCCTCTTTCGACTCCGTGCTTCATGTCGTATTCCAGCTGTTTCACGCATTGCGTGATGCTTCCGTACTTTTTGTGGTTCCGCCTTTCAAATGCGGTCGCGTCAGAAGAGAGCCCCTTTACAAAGCGCACAATCACTTTCTCAGAATGTTCAAGATGCCATTCTTTCATCGCAAAACTGTTGGACTTCATAAGATGGAATCTTGTACAGTAAGATCATATATATTTCATATAGCAGGAACTGGAGCCAGGTTCCATTAAATTGGCTGTAAAAGGCCCATAATCGGGCGCATTTTGACCTACGAGTGCCACTTTTTGGTGCTTCCGGCAGTCGCTAATTGTTGAAAAATAAATTCAATGGCGGCGTGTCGGCGTTACCTGAGGCTTGCTCCCTCGTACTGCCTGCCATATCCCAAGGCCCATTATCACATAGCCGACAATGACTACTCCAAGGAACGACCCTGATATGGCTGCAAGTCCGCCTTCTGACATGGATGATGCGGCCAACACCGCAGTCCCAGTGATTGCCCCTCCTGCTATCAAAAGTATTGCTGTGGTCTTGCTTCTGGCCCTGATGTTCAATCCAAATGCGATGAAGAACAGGACTATGGATGTAGTGCCAAAGATCATGCCTCTGAGAGCTTCACTCATGGGCAAAAAGCCCGTCCCTTCTTCTCCCGCGCCGGCAGCTACTGCAGCATCGGCAATGTAGACAAGCAGTATTGCCATTGCGACTGCTGCCACAATGTCCGAAATAGAGCGGCTCGCTGTCTTTGTCTGAGTGCTCATCACGTGTCTATTGTAAAACCGCACATAAAAAGGCTGATAATTCTCGAGTTGGTAAAGTCGCAAGAAAAACTGCCGCTGGGGATCCGACGCGGATTGGCTGGAGCGCCGGATTTCCCCTGCGACGTGCTTTCACCTAATGCTTCCGTCACGAAGCTTGCTATACATTTCATTTTTTATTTTTAAAGCGTTGCTTAGCTTTCAATACTTATTCGCGCGTCAGTGCTATCCTTCTATATCTGTAACACCAAATCACAAATCCGGATGATTCTGAGCTGTTCTTTGGTAGAATAAATTCACAAATGCTGCATTGATGTGTGAAAAATATGTGTACCATGATAGAATAATGGCGTTGTATTACTAAGCGGCGGTTATGAATAGAAATATCCGCATTATAATGTGAAGAACCCCATGCTACTAATCTGACCCGGGTTCTAGCAGAGTTATTCTTTCCGGCCCCACTTAATGAAGGCATGGAAATAATAGAATCAATCATGTGGGTCGCTCTCGGGTTTGTCCCGACTCTGACTGCACTGAGCTTTGCGTCGAAAAGGGAAGGCGGCAAGCTTGCTCCTGCAAGCCGTGCGGGCCGGCTTGGAGAGGAGGTAGTAGAGGCCTGATGGCATACCTGAGCGCAGCTGACGCACTGAAAGGCCTAATCTCGGGACAAGAAGGGGAGGTGTCCGGCCTTCCTTGGAAAATGAGGATGACTGACCGGCCTTCCCTCCTCGAAAATGGCATCGACTACTTTTTTGTCGAGGTAACTTTTGGGAACGGATCACAGTACGGGATCCCAGCGTATGGTGACGAGGCGCGAGAGCTGAGGGAGCAGGCACAGCTCTTGAATGCCAAGAGCAAGAGCGGCAAAGGCCTACTCCCGCCAATTGCGATACATTAGAGAGCGATATATGGGGATATTCTTCCTACCTACCTACCTTCTTAGTCGACCCACATGTCCTTGTGGACAAAGACGTTTGTCTTTGGGTCATACTGCGATATCATGCCGTAACTGCTGGTGCCCCCATCGAACTCGTATGAAAAATTGGTCAGGGTGTAGAGCGGAGTGGTGCCTGCCTTTACTTTCTGCATAGTTTCTGAATCGACAAACATCCAGTACCTCTTTTCCATGTTGGGCAAAAGAGGGCCGAGGATGTACTTATCTAGCTTATCGGCGTGCCCGTTGCCGCCATTCAAAAGAGCCTTTGTTGGAGGCTCCACAGTTGAGGTCGACATTGCCACCACCTTTGTCGCTGGAATTTCGCCAAAGTTCTTGATAGAAATTGAGAATTGATGCTTGCCGTCAGACTCGCGCAGAAATTCTATACCGCTTGTAGGGCCTATCCAGGGCCGGAATCGCTGTTTTACCTGTAGCCTGCTTACTTTTGCGACCTCTGCATAGTCTCTGACTGTCTTGGCCAAGAGGACTACAATCGCCGTTTCTACGAGTATCGATGCCAACTCGAACCAAGCGCCGAGTTCAAGTTCTACCATTATTCTACGCTGGAAGGAGATTATAGAAGATTACTTAAGGCTTATGTTCATGAGGGCAGACTAACTATGTGTATCGAAACTATTGGTGAAATCATACCTTTTTTGAATGAAGAGAAAGTATATGGAGTATCTTCCAATTCTCGCCTATCGTCTAAAGATAATATTTCTGAATAATCCTTAATAGCGGGATTTAGGCTTTTTCAAAGCGTGACTGTTGCGCAGGAGGCCACGCGCCGCGGAAGCAAGAGGCAGGGCCAGAAGGGCAAGCTGGATGCCAATAATAATGACAACGATAACGACAACAACCAGGTTGACTCGGGCGCAACAGAAATCGTTGAAAATATCGAAGAAACGAGCAAGCTTGCGAAGATTGCACTGATTGTTGAAATAATGGAAGAGTCACGCAAAGGCAAGGACTGGCTCATAGACCAGATCAAACAAAAGCGGCAAAAAATTGCGATAACACCTGCCATGAACACGGTAGGGATACTAAAGATGTGCTCGCTTGACGTCGTGTCAAACCTGCTCATTTCATTGCAGAGCAAAGAGCGATACGACATTGACGTTATCATACCTCCTGTAACCCGGGAATACCACTGGTTCTTTACCGATATCGTTGCCGCGTCCGACCCGACCAAGACCACAATGGACCAGGCACGCAAAATTATCC
>DATEIL010000302.1:0-3533 GCA_035279085.1 Nitrososphaera sp. | reverse complement strand
CTACAAGGCCGCCTACTATTTTGTGTGCCTCCCTGAACGGAATTTTGTTCTTCAATACGAACTGTTCGGCGATGTCCAGTGCTATCGCATAGCTTGACTTTGCAGCAGCCTCCATCCTGTCCTTGTTAATATGCATCGACCTTACTACTCCGTTCACTATCTTGAGCATTGCAAGTGCGCTTGCCGATGAGTCGAAAAGCACCGGCTTTAACTCCTGAAGATCCCTGCTATAGCCAGAAGGTAGTGCCTTCACCATCCCGAGCATTGCACCGAGCTGCGAAGAAATTACTGCCGACTTGGCGCGAGAAATTTCCAGCGGGTCGGGGTTCTTTTTTTGTGGCATCGCGCTCGAAGTGGAACTGAACCTGTCTGCAAGTTCCACGTACCCAAATTCAGTGGTGGACCAAATGACAAGATCCTCTGCAATCCTGGATAGCGAAGATGATGCCATTATTGAAAGGTCGGCAGCAAATTCAAGGAATACGTCTCGAGAGCTCGTCGCATCAACTGAATTCGTAACCAGGGAGTCAAATCCAAGCAGCACCGCGGTTCTCTTCCTGTCAATTGGTATGCTAGAACCACCTATGGCGCAGGCACCGAGTGGAGATTGATTCACTCGCTGGTAGCATAGGTACAGGCGTTCCATATCGCGCATGAGTCCGTATGCGTATGAAATAAGATAGTGTGAAAAAGTCCCAATTTGGCCCTGCTGCAAATGCGTGTACATCGGCATTGGGACATGGGTTGTCTCGGCTGCCCTGCCAGCGAGTCCTTCCACGAGATCTGCAAGCGCGGCACACAGGTTGTTAATGTCGTCTCGAATCTTCATTCGGAGGTCAAGTGCCACCTGGTCATTTCTCGATCTTGCGCTATGCATCTTGCCACCTGCGTTCATTCCCGCTCGCTTTATCACAAAGGCCTCCAATGCCTCGTGGATGTCCTCAAAGCCCTCTTTTTTTATCAGTGAATTGTTTTTCCTTGCGCTTTCAAGTGCAGAGAGAATCTTTTGGAGTTCCTGACGGCTTATCAGCCCAATTTCATGGAGCATGATAGAGTGCGCCTGGCTGCCAAAAATGTCATACTCTAAAATGGCTTGGTCATGCTGCATGGAAGAGAGAAACTGAAGGACGTCATCGTCCAGGCTGCCCTTGGGCCTTGATCTGTACATCTGATGCTGTGGGTTACCGGCGCTTCAATTTAATATTTTAGCAGTTTGCTGGTTAGCTCCGGTCAATCAATTTGTAAACTGGCATGAGCTTGCCCTCTGTTATAGGTTCTAGCCATGCAAGCAAGTAATGGAATCCGCGCTTGCGCCGACAACGAACGCAACCATAACCACTATTACTGCTGCCGCCACCACCGCCCCAACCATGACTGCCACTACTACCACCACTACTCAGCCTCGTCTGATAGAGTACCCTTCAGATCTTTCAGGATGCACTTCGATGACGTACGAGGGAAGAAATCTGCTTTTCATCTGTTCGCATGAAATAGAGAGCAGTACGTTCGTTGTGGTCCTCGGATATTTCTCGGGCCAGAAGGAAGACGTGGTGACAAAGGACCTCATAGAGCCGATTTCAGAGTCCAGCAGGAGAAGTGTGGGCGAGGCGGTTTTGAGGCAGGTTTCTCAGGAATTCTCTGGTGCACACATTTTCTTCCTCTAGCACGTACAAGGCTACTCCAGAGACACTGGCCTGAGCCCAAATACCTGCAGGTGCCGCAGAGATCGCAGTGGTTAAATATGGTACTGGAGATCTTTTTTCCATATGAGTCAAGAAGAGCAGCAGCTTCAGCAGACCAGAAGGAAGATCTTTGACGAGCTCACCAGAATTGTAGATCCCGAAATCGGAGTATCAATCATGGAACTTGAACTTGTGGACAAGGTAGATATCAATTCAGGAAAAGTAAACGTTGACCTTCACCTGACAAGCCCCTTCTGCCCAGCGGTCTTTGGCTTCAAGATTGCCCAGGATGTGAGGGACAACATCTACAAGCTTGGCGGTATTAATGATGTCAAGGTCAATGTAAGCAATCACTTTATGGCCGATGCCATCAACAAGCAGGTCAATGATAGCAAGTACCCGCCAAAGCCTGCAACTGCCTAGTCCCGCTTCAGCCTTTCCTGTTTTTCAGCTATCTTTTTCTCATTCTTTGAGAATCCAAGCAGGTGGCCCCTCAACAGCTGTATCCCAAGGGCTGGGTCTACTCCCTTTGGGCAAACTACGCTGCAAGAACCTGCGAAGTGGCAGCGCCATATCCCGTGCTTGTCATCAACCCCATCCAGCCTTGACTTGGTGCCGGTATCCCTGTTGTCAATGTAATACCTGTAGGCCTGTGCAAGCGCCTGAGGTCCCGTGAACTTTGTATCTGTGGCCACTGTGGGGCATGCAGAATAGCAAAGGCCGCACTTGATGCAGTACGAAAACTGCAGAAACTTGTCAAGGTCTTCGGTGCTCTGCACGTATTCGGAAAGTTTGCCCGCATCGGCGATGTCAGCTTCCTCATTCTGAATGTACGGCTTGACTGACCTGTGGTGTGCAAAGAACTGTGAGAAGTCAGTGACCAGGTCCCTTATCTGTGGAAAGTTTGAAAGCGGCTCGACAGTGATGGTGCTCCCTTCAAGCTCTGACACTTTTGTATAACATGCGAGTCGCGGAATTCCATTTATCTTCATACCGCATGAGCCGCATGAAGCCATCCTGCAGGAATATCTGATGCCAATGCTTGGATCCATGTACTGCTTTGCATGCAGCAGCGCATCTAGGACCGTGGTCCATCTCTGGACGGGTACTTCGATGGAGTCATAGTGCGGAGCCTGTCCTGCGACCTCGTTGGCCCTGAATATCTTGAGGACCACCGAAGTCTTTGGATACTCTTTTTCATGCTTCTCCTGTCTTTCCCTCTTCTTTTCCATAGATTCAATCTTTTCAATTATCTGTTCAGTCATTTTTACTCAAAACCCAACCCCTGCGCCAGCAGAATTGTCCTAGTCCCATAGGCGACTACTGCCATCATGGCAACTATTGTCAGGATGGTCACGCCGTCCTCCCACCGCTTGCTCTGTCGAAGCTCAAGCAATATCACGCGGAGGCCGTTAAAGCCGTGGATGGCAATCAGTATGAGTATCGATTCTAGCAGCATCGCATACGGCATGTTGTGGTAGTTTGCAACCACATTCCCATATTCTAGGCTCATGTTGTATGGCATTATCAGCCGCATCAAGATGTGGACTGCAACTACTATTAGCGCGCCGATCCCGGTAATGTAGTGGATCTTCATTATCTGGCTCTCACGAAGCATCGCCATCTGCCTTTACTCGCCTCCAAAGAGAACGGATGCGCCATAGAGCATAGCCACTGCGGCCAGGATCATCGCGATCCATATTCCTGATTTTTGCCTGTAGTTGAGCGATACTGCGTCATAGGGATAGTCCGGTCTGCCGGGCTTTCCTAGGCCCTTGCCCCCATGGGCGAAAATCAGCCTGATGCCGTTGACGGAATGAAAAGTGCTCATGCCGATGACTAGCAGCAATA
>DATEIL010000301.1:0-4196 GCA_035279085.1 Nitrososphaera sp. | reverse complement strand
GTTCCAAGCGGAACCTAGAAGCATTCACGGTTTACAGATCCCTGACAAGCGTGTCTGCATTAGCCCACGCTCCAGCCTTGCAATATGATCAAAATCAGGCTAGTAGGGATGAGCGTCAAACGGTTGCATACTTAGCTGAAGTGGAAAGGATTCCCAGGTTAATCTAATAGAGGATTCAGATTTAGAATAAAATGAGGCTGGTCTATAGTTCGGATACTTGTTTAGGTTATTCGGATTACAGCGGGTTCGACTCGAGTCGGGCGTAAACTACCGCGGGATGGACACCTATTCAGCATTCTGGGAGACCATCGACTACATCATGAGGACCAAGCCCGACTTGCCATACATGCGAGGGACTTGCTTGACAGCATCCTGCCTTACAACGGGGTTAATTTCGGAGGCAATCGAACAGCTGTTCCGGCTCTTCAAGGCCGGCATACAGCTGGTCATAATAGCGGGAAACCAGTACGCTCCTTGGCAAAAATTAACCGATTCTATCTTCAAGGTCATGAGGTACTTTTCCAACATTCATCCTATCTTAGGGATGAATGTTGGAAAGGTGGTCATCGGGCACAGCGTAATCCATGCAATCCCGCACATGTACTCCGACGAGGATTTGAGGAACGCGATGTCAAAACTCGCTCTGGATCCGAAGTTCAAATGCAACATAGTGACCGCGTATGCTGCTGTCCGCGGCGTGGAAACTGCGTCACGGGGTGAGTTCAAGGAGCAGACGATACCGAATCGGATACAGAGTGGGCATTCCAGGTGCTGTCAACCTATTGCGGGTTCCTAAGAGCAGTTGTAAACATGGATAGTTAAAGGTATAGTTCTGCCGATCAAAAGATGTTGATCCAGAGCATCACAGGCATGGTCCGCAGGTTCATGAGCGGTAGTAGGATAAGAGACGAGGAACCGCCAACGGGTAAGGAGATACTGCAGCTTGCAGCAGATATTTAAGCTCTCATGTCAAGGGGCAAGCTTCCTGCAAACTCTTCACTTGTGTCGTTCTGGCCAAACTGAAGGTGGCGCTGGAATTTCCAGTTGCAAAGGATAGCTCGGCCTATGACACTGACAAGCTAGTATCAGAGATAATGAGTGGGAGCCCGAGCTCGCCTAAGGTGTTTGTCATTAACCTGCCTGAAGCAGATGTGGCAAGATCTTTCTGCACCGATGTAGTCAATGTGGTGTTCAGATACAGAAAAACAGCTTTACCCTGAATCCAAAAGTGGTGTTTGTATTTGACGAGGCACAAGAGTTCATCCCGCAAGAGAAAAAGCGTGAAGACGGGACAGAGCTGTCAAGCAGGGCAGTGGAGAGACTACTGAGGCACGGGAGGAAATACTACTTGTACGGATGGATTTCTACACAAAGGATTGCTCACTTGAATACAAACGCACTTCAGCAACTGCATTCCTACTTTGTCAGCACGATGCCAAGGGCCCTATGACAGGCAGCTGATATCAGATAGCTTAGCAATCGATGATGCGTTTATGGAGAGAACGCTGATGTTTCAAAATGGTGACTGGTTGATGACATCATTCAAGGCGACAAATACTCAGAATGTGCCTGTTTTTTCCATGCGCTAAATAATGAAGAATCCATTCTAGACTAGTCCATGTTACGCTTGAATAGAACAGAGAGGTTTCTGTACGGCATTAAGACACCATAATTTCAATGACGAATTCGGCAGACAGATAAACTGAGAAGGGTAAATCCTTTATGTAGTGATACAATTATCCAGGACACTTGCAGAAAAAGGCTTGGGATGATATTCTTGAAAAGCTGATCAAGCAATCAGAGTTTACTACGCAGGTGAACGAACGTGGTTACTACCTAAGTCCAAAGGGCATCTCATTTACTGATTATTGTATCAAGAATTGGAATGTAACAACTACAAGAAATACTGCTGCTTTTCTGTCCATCAACTTTTGGCGCGAGCAGTCGAAAGTGTTGCGCGATGACCAAAAGTACCTGGTCCGTACAGGTGAAGGCACTTTTGCAATATTTAATGAGACAGAATTTCCTCGGCCGTATTTGAGACTTGATGAACAAAGGCTGGCTGCAGAAGCCACAAGACTTGCCGGTGAAGTACCGACCGGTTATGAGGACTTGAAGTATTTGTTTGAATCTACTCATACGGAGGACGCAACGATAGAATACCTCAGGTTTGCTGGCATCTACGATAAGGTGATTGAATCTATTACGGGGATAAGACATTCTTACGTGGGCGGCATAAGAGGAGGAACTACTGTAGAGTTTGATCTATATCTGCGTAAGAAAAGCGGCCTTGTTGTCAAGGTAGACCGCTATGTAGGCCAAGCAGAGCTTGATTCTAGCATATGGACTGCGGGCGATGACAGTGGTGCCAACGGTATCTTTTTGTTTGAAGCCAAAAAGGGGCTAGCAGGTCAGGGTCTTGACGTCGGATGGCACAAATTTGCCTATCCGGCTGCCAAGTTGATGAAATATGGTGAGAAGCTGAGCATTTATCCTGTCTATCTGCTGAAAAGGCCAGCCTATATTCTACTGGTCGTGTTCCCCAGACTAATGTTTCACTTGAGAACCGGAATTGTTCTTAATGACCCAGCGCAGATGAATCCAGTCAGGTCGTTTTTGATTCCAATGCAGGCAACCATCGCAGACTTTTGAATTAAGATTTTCCTTTTCCTATGCAAAAAGACAGAGATAAACGAGCTCTATCTCTTTGAAATGTGATTCACTTTGGTGCCGCTCAAAGTTTGCCTTTTCTAACTATATCCCCGCTATCGTAGTGGGAGCGATGGGATCTGAATCGTCAAGCGCTGCTAATCAACATGTACTAGACTTGCCATTATCCTGTCCGCTGGAATCTTTTGTTCCACTCCGGCAGCAATGGCAGCCAAATTCCTTATCTCTATCGATATCAGCTTGAGCGACGCCAACACATTTCCAATAGTAAACACCGTCCTGAAAGAATTCATTACCCTTCTCAGAGATTCTTTCTCAAACGCCGCCTCCAGCTGCATTATGGCATCAATATCATTTGCAGGATTTCTCGGAATAAGCTCCTTGTATGCGCCTGTGCCTAGCTCGCCAATTGACTCCTGTATTTTCTCTGTGTTTATCATCCTCTGGAGCATATCCCTTGGCACTTTTGTGGTGGTAGTCACTATCAGGTCATTTACTTCATTTGGGCTCAAGCCCCAGTATTTCCCCCGAAGCACTGCCAGCACATTGTAAGCATCAACGTCAATCCCCACTAGTTTATTCACGTCCTGCAACTTTGACTCAAATGCAATGGCCCTGTCAAGTGCCTTGTAAAACGCATGGTCTAGGAAAGTGTCAAACACCCGGACATCGCCCTTTTCCTTATAGGCCTGTGCCGCTTTCCGGGCGTCTTCCCCAAACTCGCTACCAGCCAGTGAATTCACCGCTTCATCAAAATCTTTGGACACAAGCGCCTTTACCACCAGGTCCCTGCGCCCCACCAGCTCTTCTGCCCTCAGGTTCACCTTTGGCAGTAGTTCCTCGTAGGTCTTGCCCATCGCCTTGCCCTTTAAAATAATCTTCAAGTTCCACGTGATGTATTTGACAAAATAAGAGTTCAAGACGGCCGAGCCGTTGGCAACGTTGACCATCTTGGCATGCGTATTTACAAGGTGCTCGCGGAGCGCCCCTTCCACCTTTTCAGCGGTAAATGGCTTTGTCAGCTTGGCCAAGGCGTCAAGGTAAATGGTATTTTTCATTCTTGTAACCAGCTCTTCAATGTCCCTTGACTCTGCAAGGGTCTGGAGCTCGGTCTTGGAAAGCATCCTGCCCCTCATGCTGTGGGCAAGCACGGTGCCGAAAATCTTGTTTGGCATGCTAACCTTGTTCGTATTCAAAGCAAGGTCAAGTCCGCTGCTACTCAATAAAAAGTCTTTGTTCATTCACTTTCGGCCTTGCTAAGAAAATATGGTAATAACTCGACTTCAGAGGTCACTTTCCAAGACAACAAATTCACGAGGGCATAGGAAAAACCCAAGATCTCTCTAAGTCGCCAGTCGCCTTAAGTAGTACGTAATAGGCAGACATACACAAAGGGAGACATAGAATATGGCTGCCAGGTGGGAGATTGAGGGAGATTACTTTGAAGCATGCAACTGCGAAACTGTATGCCCATGCATTTTCATGGGCGATCCAGACCACGGAGAATGCAATCTGACCTGCGCGTG
>DATEIL010000300.1:0-33520 GCA_035279085.1 Nitrososphaera sp. | reverse complement strand
TGATACTACGGTAATCGGCTGGCACAAGAGCACCGACAGCGACATATGGATTGCGAATAATTTTCCATATCCAATCAAGGCCCAGACCTATGCGGATGTAACTCAGGGGCAAGCTCCTACGCTGTTCGCGTTTGAGCTCTTGGCGACAGGTATGGGCGAGCCGGACATTCCAGAGTCAGAGGTAAGGGCCATAACCCCTCCACTTTCAAAGACCACGGCCCGCGGGACTTATGATATTGAGATCGACTGGGAGCCTGCCGAAATCCAGCCAGGCGCGACTGTAGTCTTTGGAGTCACAATGACGGAGAGGGGAGGATTCCCGCTAGAGCGCGTAAGCTATGACTTTACCGTAAAGGACGCTCAGGGAAATGTCATCAAGGAGTTCAAGAACCAGAACGCAGAGCTTGGCACAGGAACGCATGAGGTTACATTCGGAGACGCAGGTCCGGCCACAGTGAGTGTGACGCTTATCGCAATAAGCGGCAATCCCGTTGGCGGCGGAACCTTCACGGAAGCTGCGGATTTCAACATCGCCGTAGTGCCCGAGTTTCCGCTAGGAGCTGCAATAGTAGCTGCTGCAATCATTGGCACGCTAGTAGTTTTGACTAGGTCAAAAACGTCAGGGGTTGGCAGCCTATTTGGGCGAAGGGACGCCCTCTAAGGTTAGGGTCCCCTCTCAACCACTCTTTTTCCCCTCTTGTTTTTTTGCACCTGCGACGAATTCCGCCCACCCGGTGCCGTCTCCTTGAAGCCTAACAGCAAAATTTAAAAAGGCATATCCTGATGGTATAGCAAATGACTTTACCAAAGGGATACGGAAGTGGTGGTCGTAGAAGCGGTGGCGGCGGAGGCGAAAGCCGTGATGACATTGAACGCATGATCGGCCGAAGAGTCGAAAATATGAAAGGCGTATACATCATTGGCTTTGCGTTGTGCTGGGCAGCAACCGCAGGGGGAATCTATGTCGGTGTTACAGTGTACCCTTGGGCATACCCGTTGCCTAGCGGACTCTATGCGCTTTCTGTCCTGACAGTGATAGAGGCACTCGGGTTCTTCTTCATCATGAAGGTCGCCGGCGAGAAACCAGTCAGGGCTTAGGCCAACTCGCTCTCTCTCTTCTTTCTTTCTTTTCTTCGTTTTATCACATATACATTGAAACTCTGACACAACACTCTTTTCTCCGCGTCTTACTTTTCCGCTGTTCTAATGTTCGAATTTCGCACTGGTCCAGGCCTTACATAAAATTTTATATACTACCTATCTGTCTGGGTAGATAATGGTCTGGCTTAGACGTACAACGCACTACTTGTTCATAGTGGTGGTTGCTGTCAACAGCACGCTGCTGACAATCAACGCAGGAGACTATATTTTCTACACAGACTGGGCGTGGACCTCTTTTGTGGTATTCTCAGTATCACAGTCCACGATGCTTGCAGTAGGAGCAATCTACTATATGCTCTTCACTGGAGTTCCCGGAACGGCCACGTACTATGCAACTATAATGACGATCTACACTTGGGTTGCAAAGGGTGCATGGTTCGCACTGGGCTACCCGTACGACTTCATTGTAGTTCCTGTGTGGATACCTTCGGCAATGCTGTTAGACCTAACTTACTGGGCAACAAGGAGAAACAAGCACGCCGCCATAATCATTGGTGGAACACTGGTTGGCTTATCGTTCCCGCTGTTCAACATGGTCAACCTGCTTCTCATCAGAGATCCATTGGAGGTGGCCTTCAAGTATCCGAGACCGACACTGCCCGCATATATGACTCCGATCGAGCCCCAGGTAGGAAAGTTCTACAACAGTCCTGTAGCCTTGGGCTCAGGAGCAGGAGCGGTGCTGACAGTGCCGATCGCTGCGCTAGGTGCAAAGCTTAACACGTGGACATACCGCTGGATGGCCGCGTGGAGTAAGTGGGACTAAAACCCCTTCTCTCTTTCTTTTCTTTTTCATTTTCGTTTTCTGCAAACAATTATCATCTTCCGTCGTCTGAAAACTCGGTTCTAATAACGCGATATTAGTCGCAACATAAAATTGAAGGTAGTTCCTCTATTACGATGAAAGCTTTTTTTTTGTTTCCTGCCCTTGTTCTTCTCGCCTTACTCCTCGTCCTCCCCCTCCTCTTCTTTCGCTGAGTGTTCTTCTTCGTCGTCTTCCTCTCCTTCCTCCTCCTTGTCATCGCGTTTTATCTCAATCTCATCAACTCTGAACCCGCGCTCTTTTGCATACCGCGTGATCTCGGAGATCTTGTCCATCACTGCGGACTCGTCTTCTTCCCCTGTGCTAAGTTCCAGCTCTACTTTCATGGTAGATTATATTTCGTTTCCAAGCTTAATAGCGTTTCAAGAAGAAATCAGGCAGGGTAAAATAAAAGTGGACTTGACAGGTTTCGATGCCCCAATTTCCCGGCCCTGTTCTTTGAGCAGGAGAAACATATGTACATGCTTTTTTGGTTGCCTAGAGGACACGAGTCTCTCACATCGCTACAGCTTCAAAAAGAAAAAGCTTGGGGTGATAGTAGCATATGGGGATAAGTTTTTGCTACTATCAGGCTATCCGGGCGCGTTGGGCATCAGGATCAACCGATTCCGGGTCGCTCCATGTGAGACCGTTATCGGTACTCTTGGCTAGGGCAATTCCATCCACAAACGATGATCCCGACCAAACAGCGAACAAGTTCGACCCGCTAACAACCATGTCAGTGCGGAAGACATAATCTCCAGATGATGGGTCAACACTTGGCCCAAAACTTGCACCGTTGTTTGCACTAGAGCGCATCAGGAAGAATATGTTATCTTTGTCTACTATCTCTATTGCAACATGTACATAGTTTCCGTCAGTGAGTATTGACGCAGGTCCAATCCCATAAGGATGACTCGTAGCTAGCGTTGTCTTACCGCCCCAAGTTCCTCCGCTGTTGGCACTTGACCTAAATATAATGGAATAGTCTCGGGTTGATGTTTTCTTTGTATACTCTAGATAAACACTCGTCCCCGACGTGGCGAGCTCTGGCGAACTAGACCTTGCAGAGTCTGTGCTCATGTTCTTTGCCGAGCCCCAACTCGCCCCCTCATTAGTGCTTGTCCTTAGGAGAATGTCGCCATTGCCTGCACTGGCATCCTGCCAAGCTACATGGACACGCGAGCCAGAAGACGCAACTGTTGGTTCAACTGCATTGCCTGAAGAACTCAGCTTCTTCTTGGATCCCCACGAAGCGCCATCGTCATTGCTGTCACGAACGAACACATCTGTAGCAGATCCGTCCGCGTTGGCCTGGGCCCATACAACGTACACGTTTGAGCCTGTAACGCTGAGGTCTTGACTGTCTGATTTTCCCGTGTTGCTACTCAGATTGAAAATTGAGGCCCATGTCCCCCCGTTGTTTGTGCTCCTCCTGATGTAGATGTCTCCCGTCCCGGAGTCATCCCAAACGACATATACATCGGAACCGGAGGCGCCAATAATTGGGGAGCTGTCAAAGCTTGTTCCCGTTGAGCCCAATTTGATCTTTGAGCCCCATGATTGGCCATCGTTTACACTTCCTCTAAAATAGACATCAGACTTGGTTCCGTCCGAACTCTCTTGAACCCAGACGACGTAAACGTTAGAGCCCGAAACGAGGATCTCGGATCTGAATGACTGGCCCGAGTTAGAACTCAGGTTAATCGGGTCTTCCCATGAGTCTCCATTGTCGGTGCTACGCTGAATATAGATGTCGAGCTTGGCATAAGACGGACTAGGCTTCTCTAGCAAGAGGAACCGAGTATTCGTCTCTGCGGAGGAGTTTACTTCATCGCTTTGTGCACTGGCTGGCCTAAGCATAAAAGAAACTGGGGCCGCGATCAAAAGGACGAACAGTACAATACCCATCATTTTGGAATAGCCTAGTTTGATCCTCGATTCAGACATTATTAGATCCAGTGAATGGAAGGAATCTAATAAGATATATGGAAATGATATATGGTTTGTTACTTACTAACAAAACAATAGGAGATTTCTGGCTTTTGCGCCATTTTTGAGCACTTGAATTTTGACAGAGTTGATCCCACTAGCTCCTGGCAAGAATAGCAGTAGCGATCTCTTGACCGGCGGCTTGAAATTATTCAGACGCGCGATTATGTTCGCAGGTCAAGAAAGGAAACCGAGATTAAGATCCGCTAAAGCCTGCTCCATTTCAGTGGGGTTTACGGATCAGCACAGAATGAAGCCCGGTATAGCATAATGAATTTTGAAAAAGTGGGGTCGGCCGGATTCGAACCAGCGGCCTCCAGCGCCCAAGGCTGGCATCATACCAAGCTAGACAACGACCCCAGTAAGGGCTCGTTTTACAGAGCGCAATTTTAAGCTAATGAAGTTCAGGATATGAACTGAAACCGGGTCTTGCGGTTCCGGCGGATCGTGCCAACTATAGGGATTGGGTGTCCGCAAGCCTTGCACCTGTTCTGAGAATCCAAGTTCCAAGCAGTTATTGTGTATCCATAGCGCCCGATGGCGACATTTTTGCAGCCTGGACAGTATGTGTGTTCAAGCGGGTGCCCGGGCACGTTACCTAGGTAGGCGTACTTGAGTCCGGCCTCCTTTGCAATTGCATGGTGCTTTTCCAGTGTCTGCACTGGCGTTGCTTCAAACTCCATCATCTTGTAATCAGGATGGAATCGTAGAAAGTGGATTGGCGTTTCCGGGCCTAGCTCGTCGTATACGAACCTGCAGAGATTTCTGGCAGAGTCCAAGTCATCACCCACTCTTGGAACGATCAGGTCAGTGATTTCGACATGGATCTTTGTCTTGCTCTTGATCTCTTTTAATGTCTGAAATACAGGATCGGAATTTGGTATGCCGATGTAGCGTCTGACAAACTCTTGTTTGCCACTACCCTTGAAATCGACTGTGATGCAATCCAAAAATTCATCCATCATTTTGACAGAGTCTGGAGTATCATAACCATTTGATACAAAGACGTTAAAGATGCCGCGCTTGTGGGCCTCGATTCCACAATCCCTTGCAAATTCAATGAAAATCGATGGTTCGTTGTAGGTGTAAGCGATTCCCTGTGCACCATGTGATGCAGCCGCCTCTGCGATCTGCTCGGGCGTCATCTCCACGCCTTCGACTTTTCGCCTCTGGGAAATGTCATAGTTCTGACAATATTGGCAAATCCATGAACAGCCTGTCGTCGCTATCGAGTAGATGTCGCTGCCGGGCATGTAATGAGTTACGGGCTTTTTCTCTATTGGATCAATTTGCCCTGTCATCACCCTGCCGTACACAAACAGACGCAGCTTGTTGTTGACAACTCCTCGGACGCCGCAGAGACCTATCTTGCCTTCAGGTATCTCGCAGTATCTAGCGCAGGCCGTACACTTTACCCTGCCGTTGGGCAGAGGAACCGCAAGTTCAGCGTCCTTTCCAGGGCTGCTCGTCTGCATTGGAGTTTGATCCGCATTTTTCGCTTATAAATCGTCCGGGTTGAATCATTCATTTATTCGTTCATTCTCGATTGTCCTTCTCATCATCTGCCCCTTCCTTCTTTTTCTTTGACTTGCCATAGATCACCATCAAGACAAGGCTAGCAAACCCGATGAACTCAGGGATTATGAAAATCCAGAATCTCCTTTCAGGGGGCGCGTAGTAGTCGGCGAGGCTCGCAATGGGTCCGCCTATCAGACCGCCAAAAAGTCCGATCAGGATAAGGATTGTAATTACCCTTTCTCGATCCATGTGCAACTATTATTATTACTACGAACCAATCGGTCAGTCGGCCGGTTGATCGGTCAGGCAGCCACGCGCATCAGATCAAGCTCATTCGATCTAGCCTTTATCTCTGAAGCCTCAGTATAGTCGTGCTTGCCCCACGAAACGCGGATTTCTGCATGCAGCTTGTGCGAACCGGAATCAAGGTCGCTTCCAGAAAGTTCGATTACCTTGTTTACGTCAAAGAGTTGCGACTGGGCCTCCTCTACTGTGAGCGGGTAGAAAGGCGTGTCGTCCTTTACAATGGATACCCAGATCCTGTGTGGGATCTTGGGGTTTCGGGTCCAGAACAGCGCGGCCTTTCTGACAAACTTTAGCGGAAGCACCACCTTCCTTCCGGACTTGACATCAACTTCGATTGTCATTCGAAAGCCGTTGTCGTGTTTGTTGTAGGCACGCTCCCAGTTCTTTTGCGAAAAGGCATCCCTTATCGCCCCGTTGATCTTGAAGCTGAGACTCAGCGTCAGTGGCTGGTCTGCCCTAACGCTATCTTGGGATTTTGAAAAATTGGCATCTGCAATGAAACTGCTGTCAGCCATCTTTGCCCGCATGGTATCATTTATATCCTCAATAAGTAGTTGTCTGTATGACGCCTTTATGCTTGTAGAAGTTTCCGATGTCAAAGATAATGAAATAGAGCTTAAAGTAAGTGAAGAAGATATTTCAGTATTGTACGTGGTACAGCATGAACTGCTTAAGGAACGAAGCGTAGACTTTGCTGGTGTCGTCCAAAAGCACCCGCTTGCAAAGGAGTACCAGCTAAGAGTAGTCACAAAGAGAAAGGATCCAATGGAAGTAATCCAGGACGCGTCAACCTCCGCAGCCGAATACTCGAAGGACCTGACCGCCCTGATCAAGTCGGCTTTCAAAAAGTAGCGAGAGAGAGAATAGGAGGTGTCATCACGCACACATGCGTTTTTGTCCACAGTGCGATAGCCATCCTCGTATGAAGCCCAAGGCCGAAGGGATTCTTGTATGTCCGCTGTGCGGCCTAAAGTCCAAAAAGGATGAAGAGGAAGAAAGCAGGAAAGAAGCGGCAGCAGGGGCAAGGAAAGAAGCAGGCTCCGAGGCATCGCTCAAGGTGATGGAAGGTGACACGGTAGATGCTCTGCCGACTACCGCGATTGAATGTCCCCAGTGCAAAAACGGCACCGCATTCTGGTGGATGCTTCAGACCAGGTCTGCCGACGAGGCCACCACCCAGTTTTACCGCTGCACAAAATGCAACCACACGTGGCGGAACTACGCCTGAAGCGGATCACAGCCTTTATCGCAATGTTTAAAATCCGAGCGAGCTCCCAGATAGCTTACTTTGGTATTTGTAGCTAGGACAAAGTCTCCTGAAGAATGGAAGGCCGTCGCTTCCGCCATTTCAACCCTGGTTGACGAAGCCACATTTGAGGCAGCGGCTGAAGGAATTTCATTCAGGGGCATGGACCCTTCTCACATAGCCCTAATCGACATATACTGGCCCAATTCTGCATTTGAAAAATATGAATGCGACAGCGTCGTCAAGTTTGGAATAAGGGTTGACGAATTCTCAAAGCTTGTCAGGCGAGCCGACAAGAAGGATGCAGTGGAGATCGGGCTTGGCGAGGACAGTATGCTCCATGTAAAGATGTCAAACGGCTACAAGCGCGAATACAAGACTAGGCTGATAGAAAGCTCTGCCAGCTCGACGCCTCTGCCAAAGCTCAACTTTAACTCCAAAGTGGTGCTGACGGCGACTGCCTTTGACAAGATCCTCTCCGACGTTCAGGTGGTCTCTGAATACATTTCAGTCGAATCAAAGTCAGGCAGGGTCACATTTACGGGCCGCGGTGATTCAGGGGAGGCAGACATCGCCCTTGAAGCAGGCAATGAAGGGCTAGAAGAACTCGTCGTCAAGGAGGAGAGCAAGGCGACCTATAGCCTGGATTATCTCTCAAAGATAACAAAAGCGGTGGTATCGATGGGTGGATCGGTTGCCGCAGAATATTCCAGCAAGATGCCGCTCAGGTTAGAATTTCGGATCGCAAATGTGGGCAGGATTCACTTTTACTTGGCGCCACGCGTGCAGGACTGAGCGGCGAGGACCCCCAAATGCGCATCGTGATGAAATTCGGCGGCACGGCGGTGGACGCGCCGGACAAGGTTCGCAGCGTGGCGCAGCTGGTAAAATCGCATGCAACAAAGGATGGTAAAAACAATAATGCCAATAGCCTAGTCTGCGTCGTCTCCGCTGTCAGGGGCATGACCGACGGGCTCCTCTCGGTGTCAGACAGCGTGAAGCGTGGAGACAGGCATTCTATTGAAGAGTTTGTAGCCAAGTATTCAAAGGTCCACCTGGATATTGCCCAGGGCTCGGTATCAGAACCGGCACTAAAATCACAGGTAGTGGACGCCGTGAAGACAATACTAAAAGAGCTCGAAGACGTGCTCGGGGGCATAGTGCTCCTAGGCGAAGTCACTCCAAAGTCGCAGGATTATTTGATGTCATTTGGAGAGAGGCTCTCGGCACCGATTGTGTCGTACGCGCTGAGAGACATCGGGCTTAAATCAACTTCTCTGACTGGAAAGGAGGCAGGTATAGTCACCGATTCCAACTTTGGAGAGGCCCGGCCGCTGATGGATACGACAAAGCTCCGGGTTAGCCACCAGCTGGAACCGCTGCTACATGATTCGGTAATTCCCGTGGTCACCGGGTTTATCGGCTCCGACCAGAACGGCAATATCACGACAATTGGCAGGGGAGGCTCTGACTATACTGCTACGATAATAGGCGCAAGCATTGGTGCCGACGAAGTATGGCTGTGGAGTGATGTTGACGGGCTCATGACTGCAGACCCCAAGATAGTAGAAGAGGCCCAGGTACTGAAGGAAGTCTCGTTTGCAGAGGCTATGGAGATGGCACTCTTTGGAGCCAAGTACATGCATCCTCGGGCTCTGGAGCCGGTCATGGATACAAAGATCCCGATCAGGATAAGGAACACGTTTAACGTGCGCCACCCGGGGACGGTCATCACTCAGAATCCAAGCAGGGAATCGCAAAAGATAGTAAAATCAGTCAGCGCAATAAGGCACACCGCGCTAATCGACGTCAGTGGAGGCGGGATGGTCGGTGCACCGGGCACAGCCGCCAAGATATTTGACACGCTCGCAAGGAACAGGGTCAATATCATGATGATCTCCCAGAGCCCGTCAGAGTCGAGCATCACCATGGTCGTGAGGAAAAACGATCTGGACAAAGCCACTACCACGCTCGAGCTCAACCTCCTAGGCAAAGTCATCAAGCAGGTAAATGTAAACGACGATGTGGCGGTGATAGCCGTCGTGGGTTCGGGCATGCGGGGCATAAAGGGAGTGGCGGCAAAGGTATTTGGCGCGGTGGCAAGGCATGGTGTCAACGTCATAATGATAGCGCAGGGCTCTTCCGAGCTCAATCTCGCGTTCGTAGTCAACGACAGGGATTGCAAGCAGGCGGTGGAGGCGCTCCACAAAGAATTCGGCCTCGGCAAGGCTGCCGCCGGCGGCGGTGGCGGAAAGGGATAAATTGCATTTAGGCATTTTCGCCCATTGTTGGATATATGACGAGCGCCACCGCAAAAGGCAAGCTGTATGTCGTAGGAGTCGGGCCGGGGAGCCACGACCACATGACGTACAGGGCAAGACAAGTCATTGAAGAAAGCGAAGTTATTGTAGGGTATGAGACGTATGTCGGACTTGTCGAGGACCTGATTGCAGGAAAGCAAGTCTACCGCTATGCCATGACTCAGGAAGTGGACAGGGCTAATCAGGCGATCGGGTTCGCAGAAAGCGGCAAAATTGTTTCACTGGTTTCGTCCGGCGACCCAGGCATTTACGGGATGGTCGGCCTGATTTACGAGATTCTTGCAAAGAAGGACTGGGATGTGAGCAACAATGGGATCTATGTCGAGGCAGTTCCAGGCGTATCATCGCTGAATTCATGTGCGGCCCTTGTAGGATCGCCTCTAATGACAGACTTTGCAGTAGTCAGCATGAGCGACCTTTTGGTCCCGTGGGAGATCATCGTAAAGAGGGTTGAAGCGGCTGCGCTTGGCGATTATGTCACCGTAATTTACAACCCGGCCAGCAAAAAGCGGATCCACCAGCTGCGTGACACCCGCGACATTTTCTTAAAGCACCGCAAGCCCGACACGCCTGTGGCAATAGTAAAGGGTGCATTCAGGGAGACTCAGCAGGTTGTTGTCACGACTCTGGACAAGATGCTCGATTTTCAGGAAATGCTTGGCATGATAACGACAGTCATTGTGGGCAATTCGTCCACCTTCAACTACAAGGGCATGATGATAAACCCGCGGGGCTACTCGTCAAAGTACGAGCTCGTAAAGCAGCAGGCCACCTAGCCTGAAGAAGACTGCCCGTAAGACAGGTCGGCCATCAGTCCTCTCCAATTTTTTCACATAGCCGCCGCAGCCTCTCTGTTTCAGCTTTTCATTGAACCAGGACACCAGCCGGACAATGTCACTGGCCTTTCCCAGATAGAACTTGCACTTTTTATTACGTCAGGGTGCGCGAGCCCCATATCTCGTACGAGTTGAGTCTCTGCAGTTTCTCCCCAAAAAGTGCCTGAAATTGAAAGCTTTGAAAAGAGCCGCATCCTGCCTCGCGCGTGTGTGTATACGTGCGTGGGCTCTGTCAGCTGGAACGACAGAGATGAATCAATCAATCTTGCATAGCCTCTGATGTTCTGCGAGAAAGCCATGGAGCTTGTCAAAGTCCGAAGATTTGGTAGTGGCCAGAAAGTGGAGAATTAACAACGTTAGATTTTATCTGTCAATGTGCAAAGAAAATGAAAAAGGAAAAGGGGTAGGTTTCTTGATTAGATTACCTGCCACGGCCTTGTTGCGAACGTTACTCCGAGACCGGCTCCAATGATCACAGTTTGGTAAACGATGTTTTGATACGGAATTGGTTTCAGTATCACTTCTCCGCTGACGTTCACCGTCTGACCTCTGCCCAGACCTGGACCTACGTGCTCTACGTTGAGCTGAGTATGTACGTGGTAGGTACCCGGTTCAAGCGCTTTTACAGTGATCGAGTATGGAACTGTTTCTCCTGGAGGAATGTCAAATATGTTGCCTGGCGGGTCTCTCGAAAGGAACTCCCATCTGTTACCTGCGTTTGTGGATTCGCTGAACAGTGACAGCCATGCCCTAAGAGGCCTGTTGACAAGACTCTCGAGGTTGCCTGAGACAGTCAGTGTATCCCCTGTGTTTAGGGTGTTGTCCGAGAATTGCTCATTATCAATCCTTACGAATCTGCTCTGAAGCTGTGCCTGCACGCCGTGTGCATCTGCGTTTGGCATGTATGCGATTACCGCTGACAGCACCATGACAGTCGCAAGAGCCGTCACGACCAACGTCTTGCTTTCCATCATATCCCTCTATCTTAGGCTTACCAGAAAGAACAAAGATATATGCTTTGCTCCATGTCAAAAAACGAATCTCGCAACGCTCAACCCTAATTAGTATGGGCCACAAAGGATAATCTCGCCTTTGGTTTCAGAAGGACCCCCATCATCGTCGTCGTCATCTGCATCAGGCAAGCTTGACCTCGGAAGTATCGAGGGGATAGGGCCGGCCACAGAAAAGCGCTTGAGGGAGGCTGGCTTCAAGTCGATAAAGGATCTGCTGGTGCGGGGTCCGGTAGACGTGTCTGAAGCGACGGGGATGGAAATGGATGCTTCGGTTGAAATTTGCAACAGGGCCCGAGTCGCACTTGAAGAGCTTGGAATAATAGACAAGAGCTTTGTCACGGCAACAAGCCTGTATAGCAGGCGCAGGGACCGCATCTCTACAGGCGCGAAAAGCTTTGATGACCTTCTGGGCGGGGGCGTGGAGACCAAGGCTGTCACTGAAGTCTATGGTGAATTTGGAACCGGCAAGACCCAGCTGTGCCATACCTTGTGCGTGATGGTGCAGCAGAACTGCGAATCAGGCGGGCTTGGAGGCAGGGCGGTTTACATTGATACGGAAAACACCTTCCGACCTGAAAGAATAGCCGCGATCTCTCAGGCCAGGGGTTATGATCCGCATGAAACGCTTGAAAACATTATCGTTGCCAAGGCTTACAATAGCGCCCATCAGGAATTGATAATCGAAGAGACAGGCCCCGTAATCGAGGAGAGGAACGTGAAGCTTGTGATTGTCGATTCGGCCGTCGCGCATTATCGCGCAGAGTTCCTCGGCCGGGCCACACTTTCCGAACGGCAGCAGAGGCTCAACAAGTTCATGCACATCCTTGTGAGAATGGCCGAAACTTACGAAGTCGCAGTGGTCCTTACAAATCAGATCCAGGCATCGCCTGACACGATTTTTGGCGACTCGGTGAGACCCACAGGAGGAAACGTCGTCGCTCACACGAGCACTTATAGGATTTACCTGAAAAAATCAGGCAAGAACCGCATTGCAAGGATGGTCGACAGCCCGTACCACGCCGAACGTGAAGTCCTGTTTACCCTTACGGAGGGGGGCATTTCAGATGTTAACGACGGCAGGTAAGAGGGGAGGGAAAAAAAGCCGTCTGCCCTGCCCCTGCGCTCGCGAAGAGATAAATTAAGGCTGCTGGCAGTGTCGTAGCATATGCCACGTTCGCACGGTACCAGAAGAAAGTCTCGCTCTATCCTGACAAAGGATAATGTTGTCAGGGGCATTTCATATCTACTTCACGATTACAAGGTTGGAGACAAGGTAGTAGTTGACGTAGATCCTAGGGAACACACTACTACCCCTCACAGAAGGTTCCACGGCAGGATAGGTGAAGTTGAGCAGGTCGGAAAACGCACGCTTCGAGTGGCAGTAGTTTTTGGCGACAAGAAAAAGATACTCCAGACCCGCTTCAACCACATCAAGCCATTCGCCGGATCCGCAGGTGCTGCCGCCCAATGACAGAGATTATCAAAAAAGAGCTTGTGACTCTGGCGCAGGTAAAAGACATCCTAGGCGAAGTAAAGCCTGACGACATGGACCAGATCCAGAGGTGGACTGCCGACTATGTGACAAAGTTTGCCAAAGTCGAAGGCAAGCAGGCCCAAAAGATGTTCAAAAAGCTGGTAGATGAATGTGACCTTACGGAGGAAGAGGCTGCAGAAGTGATAAACATCATGCCAACGACCTTGGAAGAATTGAGGGCATTTACTTTTGGCTGGAAAAAGCTCATACTTACAGAAACACTCGAAAAGATGCTGAGCGTTCTGAAAGAAGCCGATACCCAAAGTTAAATACATAGTTTTTGCATAGTAGGCTTGTACATTGTCAGGACAACCTCCGCCGACGCACGAGCATGCAGCTTCTTCTTCAGAGCAACAGCAGCAATCGCCACCGGGCAGGATGGATGCCGGCCATACCGCAGATTATGGTCAGCCCAGAAAATATGAGGAATATGCATACGTCCTTGACTTTACACCCAGGGGTAAGTCCGTGACGGTGAGGGGCAGAGAGGGCGTTATCATACAGGCAATTGGAGAAGAGAGGCTGACACTGCTGGAACTGCTTGGCGTGCAGAATGCATCGGTTGATATCGGTGAGCGACTGTACATTGGCCGAGAAGGCCGCGACAAGGTGGCAAGCGTACTTGGGAGGCTGGAATACAATGACATTTCACAGACTGCAAAAAATGAGCTGCCAAACATCGTGGAGAAAGTCGTGATGGCAAATGAAAAGCGGTTTGTAGAGTATATCAACATGTCACAGCCAATTACGCCCAGAATACATGCCCTTGAACTTATCCCCGGCATAGGCAAGACGTACATGATGACGATAATCAAAGAAAGGGACAAGAAAAAGTTCGAGAACTTTATTGACATCCAGACTCGGGTCGGCCTCAGAGAGCCTGCGAAGCTTTTGGCAAAAAGGATAATCGAGGAGATAATGGGGCAGGCCAGAATGAACCTCTTTGTAAGAAAGTAATTGTAGTAATAGCAGTAGTAAAGGAATAATCACAATGACTACCAGCAGCAGTCGGCGCCGGCGGCAGCTGGGCCAGCACATGCTGGTCGACGAAAAGGTGCTCGCAAAAATAATCAGTGCAGCTGACATCAATAGGAATGAGATTGTCTGTGAGGCTGGGACCGGCCTCGGTGCTCTGACAGGCGAGCTATGCAAGCATGCTGCCAAAGTAATATCGTTTGAAGTCGACAGGGCGCTATTTGCAGCTGCAAGGGAAAATAAGCTGCTGCTGTCGCACTATGACAACCTGTCGCTAGTTCTGGGCGATCCCTTCAAGAGGCAAGACTTGGCATTTGACGTTTTCATGTCGAACCTCCCCTACTCCCGGAGCCGCGATGCAATGGAATGGCTTGCGACCCAGAGGTTTGATAGGGCAGTTGTCATGCTGCAGAAGGAATTTGCCGAAAAGCTTTCTGCAGCGCCCGGCGACAAGGATTACCGAGCCATCTCCGCCTTGGCAGGCCATTGCTTCAGGATAGCCGAGGTCACAACTGTAGGCAAAGAGTCCTTCTCGCCGCAGCCTTCAGTCGATTCAGTCGTGCTAAAGATAATCCCCGTCAACAAAGTAAGAAAGGAGACGGTCAAAATCCTGAACCTGCTCTTTTCAAGCCGGAACAAAAAAGCAGCCACAGTTGCGGCAAGAGCAGGGGTCTCAGGGTATGGCAATGACAAGAGGATAGACCAGCTGTCACCCGCCGACCTGGTGGAACTTGCGGTGAGGATAGGGAACAACAATGGTGTACGCGCCGTCTGAGGACTCGTTCCTGCTTGCCGAATGCGTTATGCACTACAAAGGTAAAATGGCGCTTGAGATAGGGGTCGGCTCGGGGATAGTACTTGAGTCACTTGGCGACTGCTTTGAGTTCATAGCCGGAACCGACATTGATGTTGAGGCCCTGCGATTATGCAAGGGAAGAAAGACAAATGCGGCACTGGTATGCTGCGATGCCTGTTCAGCTTTTGCTCAAGTGAAAAAGCTAAGGTTCGACCTTATCGTGACCAATCCCCCGTACCTTCCAGATGACGACAAGTTAATTGACAGGACGGTGCACGGAGGGCCCACAGGGATAGAAGCCACGGTCCATTTTGTTAGGTCTGCTGTTCCACTGCTCGCCGATGGAGGAAAAATTCTAGTTGTCGTTTCATCGCTTGCAGATGCATCCGGCCTTGACGCCCTGCTTGAAAGGGAAAAGTTGACAAAAAAGCTTGTGAAAGAGAAGGAACTGTTCTTTGAAAAGCTCGCCGTGTACGAGCTTTCCCAAGGACAGAAGTTGTGGTAGTGGTATTGGTGGCAGTGGCTATAGTGGTGGTAGTATTGGTGGTAACTGACACCACTACTACTACTGTTGCTGTTGCTTTTGCTATTGCTACTTTTTGAGTATCTTGGCTGCCCTTGAAGCGATCTGGTCTGCCATCTGAGAGAGAGTCGCCTTGCCTCCCAGATCGTAGGTGACGTACTTGTTTTCATTGATGGTGTCTTCCGTGGCCTTGAATATTGCGCTGCAGATCTGCTTTTCTCCCAGGTACTCCGCCATCCATGCGCCTGAAAGTATGGTGGCAACAGGGTTGACCTTGTTCTGGCCCGCGTATTTTGGCGCGCTTCCGTGTGCTGGCTCGAACATGGCATATTTTTCGCCATAGTTGCCAGAGTATACGTTGCCTATGGAGCCAACGTGGCCTGACGCGCATTCCGAAATGATGTCCATGAACAGGTTAGTGCTCAAAAGCACGCTTCCATTGAACCTTTCCGGGTTTTTGACCAGCTGCTGAGTCATGTTGTCAATGTAGTATTCTTCCACCTCTATTCCCTTGTACTGTTTTTGTGCTTTTTCGACGGCGGCCCAGAATATGCCGTCGGTTTCCTTCAGGATATTTCGCTTTGTTATTGCAAATACCTTGCCAAAACCTCTGTCCTTTGCGACCTGGAAGCCCCTGGTAGAGACACGCTCGCAGCCCTTCCGGGTGGTCTTGCGTATTGCGACTGCCGAGTCATCGCTTGTCTTAAATTCAATCCCCGCATAGAGGCCTTCCGTTGCTTCGCGCACGCATACAAAGTCCAACTGCTTTTCTGCATTTTTGTATGTCTTGATCGGCCTGATGTTGGCGAAAAGCTCGAACTTTTGACGGATGCTGACTGCGACGCTCCTTGGCGCGTTTGGAACCGGCACCGTAGTTGTCGGGCCTTTAAAGCAGGCATCCGACTCTTCCAGCAGCTTCCATACCTCCGGCGAGATATAGGAACTGCCGCCAGTCTTTTCCCACCATTCAGAGCCGGCGTCACATGGTACAAGTTCAACTTTGGAATTGCAAGCCTTCAATACCTTTGTCATTGCGTCAACAAGTTCCGGCCCTGTGCCGTCGCCCCTGATTACTGCCGCAGTCTTTGACAAATTAAGTTCAAGAGGCAGGCGCCTTTTTTCGGTATTTATTCCTATTTGCTTGTCAGTTCAACCCTTGCCACCAGCTGGTTATTGGCAGGGAATGGCGGGATGTCAGACGGCTTGGCCACCTTTGTGAACTCGTTGAGCTCTGAAAAGTAAGAATACTCTAGGTTGTAATCTGCAAGCGTCAATTGTTCAGTCACATTGTTTCCAGAGGAGCTATTCACGACAGTGATTGTCTTGTTATCAAAAGCGTATATCCGCATAAAGTCTGCCATTGTGAACCGGATTGGCCTTATGTACTCGATGTGAACGATATTTCCAACTCCGTCAGTATGCATGGGCCGCAGGCAGTCTTGTCCCTTGCTGTTGGGTTCTTTGCCGACGCCATCAGGAAGCAGCATCTGCTGCCCGTCCACTACTACTTCGATCCTCGGGTTGAGCTGGAACGACTCTACGTTGTGCGCTTTTAGGCATACCTGCGTAGGATCAGGAGGGGGTGCGAGAGCGGGTATGATTACTAGTGCCACAAGGGTAGCTGCGCCCATCGCAATGGGTGCTATCAAGACCTCTTTTTTTCCCATACGCCTCGCAGGCTTGGTCTCCTTTATCTTGCGCTTTGGCACCGGGCACTATGAGCGCCTCGAGGAGTTAATAACATTTTGCGCCCGCGAAAACATTGTTAAATAATCCGTTGCCAGTGAGTAATATCACAGCATTGCAGATAGTTCAGCTCTCAGACATCCACATAGGCGGCCTCTTTGTGCAGAGCGCGTTTGATACCGTGGTTGACGAGGTTAACAGGCTTGGCCCCGACGCCATAATCGTGACAGGGGACCTCACTGATGACGGACTGCTTTTCCAGTTTGAAAAGGCAAGGGCGGAGCTGAAAAGATTCACGTGCCCAAACATCATTGTCCTGGCTGGTAACCACGATTACAGGCATACGGGATATCTGCTGTTCAAAAAGTTCTTTCCTTCAAAGCAGATCTACGAGTTTGACGACGCAATAGTGCTGACACTTGGCACAGCACGACCTGACAGGGACGAAGGCGAAGTGGGGTACAGGCAGAACCTGTGGATGGAAAAGACTTTGGCCAAGTTCTCTGAGGCCAAGACCAAGATTGTAGCGATGCATCATCACCTCATAGGGATACCGGACACCGGCACGGACAAGATAATCATACTTGATGCAGGCGACACGCTGCGAGCGGGATTGCAGTCAGGAGTCGACCTGGTGCTGTGCGGCCACAAGCACCGGCCATGGGTATGGAACCTTGGACGGCTAGAAATTGCATACGCCGGCACCACGTCTTCTACCAGGTACCGCGGGTTCTTTGAAAACTGCTACAACATTATTGAAGTAGAGAGGGGCAAGAAGCCGAGGGTTGACATCAAGATAGTTGGCAAGAAGCGCTTTCCACTGTCAGAGCTAGTGCAGCGCTACAAGCCTTTCTTGGAACAAGCATAGAGGGCCGAGCAGGGTCCATCTGTCGCACACTTTATCTTGGATATACAAGGATCCAAATCTTGGCGCATGGATTTTCAGATCGTTGAATATGGGGGCACGCTAGAGTAAGATGCCAGGATTACATCATTACTGATCCATGTTTTTGCTGAAGAGGGTTATACAGACAGGTCGTACGCAGAGAAGGCATTTCAAATTTCAGAGCTACGAAAACGCGGCAAGATAATTCTTGCCAGATCATCCAAGGCGGATCTTGTTGGCATCGCTATCTTTGTTCCTCCCTCGAGCCAAGCCCGCCAAGTTGCGACACCGGAAGAAGCAGAAATTCATTTACTGGCGGTTCATCCCAAAGCCAGAGGGCACGGGATCGCATCTCAACTGCTCTTGACCTGCGAACAACAGGCGACCATAATGGGACACTCGAAAATGGTTCTGTCGACCCAGCCAGCCGCGAACAGAGCTCATCGCATCTATGAGCGACTTGGTTATTCACGAAATCCTGGCAGAGATTGGTCAAGGGGGAAAGACCAGACCTTTTTGTCTATGAAAAATTTCTCAAATCTAAGAACTAATTAATGACATGTGCACATTCCTAGACGGCAGCAGTGAAGACTCAGAGTTAATCCTGATTTAGTGAAGAGAAGGCATTTGACTGAGCTGCCTCTACTTTTTCAAAGGCAGGATGTCAATAGGCCTCTTCAGAATAAGGAATACAAGATAATCAAAGATGCTAATCACAGATGCTTAATAAGGCTTAAGCATATTTACTATATGATACCCCTTAAGAAGGAATGTAATCCTAACATTTAATGACCTTTTGATATAGTATTTTGAATAAACAAGCAACAGTTTTAAACTGCAACTTAATATAGCTGATTACTGACTAACTAAATCATGGCACAGATGCCAGCACTGATACCAAAGGAAGTCGAAATTCAGAGACTAAAGAAGATCTACATCATGGTCATCATGCTGGGTTCGATCGCTGCCTCAGTAGAAGTCGACAACTTTGTCGACGGCTCGCTGCACCAGACTGCAATCAGAGACAGTGCCTTTACGCCAGCTCACTGGTGGCTCTACAGCCACTTCATAGCTCTCCCACTGGGTTGGGGTTTTGTCGCAATGTACGACAGAAGAGTACCAATCCTTAGGGGTCCAGGCAACTCAATGAACACCGGTCTCAAGATAACCATCATTGGCTACCTAGCCACGATGTTTACGATCGGTGTCAACGAGATGTGGCACTTCTGGTTCGTCGAAGAAATCTTCTCGGTTCCAAACCACTGGATGTTTAACATGGGTGTCGTAGTGGCATTCATGGGTGCTCTGGCTTATGTGGTCAGAGTATACGCCAGACTGGTTGAACTGGGTGCAGAAACACCAGCAAAGAACCCATATGTGGCCGAAATGTACAAGCTCGCCCTCGAAGGCAAGCTCTACAGCAGGTCTATCCCATAAAAACGGGATTTCGACTCGGTCTGGTCAAAAAACCAGACGCCCGCTTTTTTCCTTTTTATCTTTCATTCAAAAGAAACTGCGTCAGCCGCTGCTGCAAACCAAGACTCTTTCCGAAGAACTAGTTTCAATGAGTTAGATATCGCCCCGGAGCCAGACATAGATTTCCAGATCTCTGCGCAGGTATTTCATATGTCGCTTTGTTGTTCCAGCAGACGAATTTCCAATTTCAAGAACCTGTCAAGCCAGTGCATGTCTGCTCTATATGCATATGCATGTCCACCGCTGTTGGGGTTTACTGGGAATGATGACGAATCTGCCTTATCTCCTCTGCAAGCTGCGAAATGAGAAAGGGCTTTCGCATCACCCTGTCTACAGGCGTTGACGGAAACACGCTTTCAAATTCGGCCTTGTTGACATCAAACGCCGTCATCATGACGATCTTCATGTCAGGCCTTAAGTCCTTGACTCTTCTAACGAGCTGAAAGCCCGTCATCTCGGGCATCTTGATGTCTGACACAATGACTTTGCAATCGTCGCATCCTCCTTCAACGTGTTGGAGGGCACTGATGGGATCACTGAACCCGTGAACGTCAAATCCGGCCAGCTCCAGACCCTTGCTGGCAGTCGTCAGTATGTCGCGGTCATCGTCGACTACCATCACCGCGGCGCTCTTTTTATTATTATCATCCATTGGGTTCAAGCCGGTTAGTCGTACCCCGCACTGTACAAGATGCCAGATTGCCTTTAAGGCTTTTGGAATTTCGGGTAAGTCGCTGCCTGCTGCCATGTGGCCCCCATATGCGAACCAGAAGATTCTTCGTCTTCGAGCAATAGTGGCTCAAATTGGACCGCTGACTTTTGCCGCCTAACTACTACCCATATTATACTGCTGTAGATCTGAGGCCCGCGACTACGATTAAATTTTTATTGTGAAACATGAAAAGTAGACTTGCACAATTCTTGTTTGTACAGAGCGTTCTTGCAGATACTGCTGTGGCTGCCACTCCAGAGGCAGGCGAGCAGATCGTGCTTGCCTCAGAATACCTGATTCCAATATTCCTAGGCACAGTGTTTGCCGCCGCGTTTTTTTCAACCAAGATAAAGATCCCGTATACCATGATGCTTGTGACAATTGGGATAACGATTTCAATCTTGAGCCTCTTTCCGAGCTTTGACATAGTCGGGAGCAACTTCTCTATCGACCCTAAACTCATTATCGACTTTCTGATTCCTCCCCTGATCTTCGAGGCCATGATGAAGATAGATTATAAAGAGTTCAAAAAAGTGAGGCTGCCGGCACTGCTGCTTGCCACAGTCGGTGTCATAGTAGCTACACTGGTAGGCGGATTATTACTCGTATATGTTGCAGGCTTGCCTTTTCTGGTTGCTTTTGCATTCTCGGCCCTCATCGCGCCAACGGACGTGGCGATGGTCATCGAGGTCTTCAAGAAGGTCAAGGTCCCCAAGATGCTGTCGACTCTAATGGAATCCGAGTCCAGCTTTAACGATGCAACAGGCATCATTGCATTTTCCTCAATAGTCGCGCTGGCCTTTGCATCTGGATCAAGTGTCATTGGAGATCCCAACACGGACGGGGCAATTGACTACAATTTTGTCGGCGAGGCAGAGCACTTTGCACTTGTGTTCTTTGGCGGGGCAGCGATAGGATTGGGCATGGCTGCCGGAACCCACAGGCTGCATGCGTTGATGGATGACCCTTTCTCCGAAACGGCGCTTACGGTGGCAATGGTTTTTGGATCAATGGTCATATCAAATGTAGTTGGGGTTTCCGGGCTCGTGGCAGTGGCAATGGCAGGACTATACTTTGGGAACGTGACGGTCAGGCAAGAGACGGCGATAAGCCAGAAGGTAAAACAATCAGCGTTTAATTTCTGGGAGATGGCCGCTTTTTTCGCCAATTCTGCAGCATTTCTATACCTGGGTGCAACGATGGACCTTACAAAAATTGTCGACAATCTCCCGCTGATAGGCCTTGCATTTGCAGCGGTTCTCGCTGCAAGGGCTGCCGCGGCCTATCCCATCTTGGCTGTCACAAACCGGTTCATGAAGGACAGGATACCCCTTGCATGGAAGCATGTTGTAGTATTGGGTGGCATGCGCGGCGCCGTATCGGTCGCGCTGGTAGCATCCTTGCCGGAAAGCGAGTTCAAGTCAACCCTTGAGACCATAACCTTCGGAGTAGTGCTATCGTCGCTGATAATACAGTACATCGCGTTGATGTCCTATGTCAAGAGGCGCTTCAAGGAGGCACCAGTCGAGGAAATTCAGGAAACCTGAGAGGATGCGTAGTTGTCGGAAGCGTAATCGTGAATGTGAGCGTGGCCACTCTTCCCCTTCCGTTTGAATTATTCTCTGCCCAAATCCTTCCGCCGTGGGCCTCGACGATGTTCTTGGCAATAAACAGCCCGAGCCCTGTCCCTCTATCGGATTTTGTTGCAAACTTAGCAAAAAGTCGCGGCACAATTTCGGCATCAAGTCCAGGCCCGTCGTCAGTTACTCTGATTGACATTTCCTTTCCGTTTGATTCAATCCGAATAGTTACCATCACTTTTCCCTCCGGTGTGAACTCTGCGGCGTTTGCTAGCAGCTCATACAGGATAATTGACTAACTTAATCTTGACAAAGCTCCAGCAAAATGGCATGTCAGATGATACCAGCTCGCGAATATATCGCGGGAGATGCAAAAGATGTCCAAGATCGGAAAATTGATGTCTAATTGTCTCATCGAATGAGATAAGTGGCAGAAGGACTGGTTGGTGGTCCGTTCTTCGCCTTCCACTTAATCTTGCCCAGAACGTCAAATATTTGGACCGATAACGGACGCAAGGCTATTAATCATCATATTTTCCATAACTTTATTCCATCATACCTAACTACGAACACTAGCGGAGATAATCGTGTTGCCAGACCAAGTTATCTTAGCGTCAAGATAGTAGAAGAAGAAATGGTTTAGCTAGTAGAGTACATGAGCATGTGATATTCCACACTCCTTTTTTAGATCCCTCGCAACAAAAGTTTGCAACATGAAAATTGCAGTACTTGCGATGCTAGCGGCAGTTCTAGCAACAATGCAAATTCCAATAATCAATAGCCAAGCTGCTGACCCATGTGCTAGTCCCACAATCGACAAGAGTGGAACTACACTGGTCAAAATCTTCGGAACAACAGGCAACGACATTATCAAAGGCAATGCACTCAACAACGAGATATTCTCCAAAGGTGGAAATGACATCATTTGTGCGGGTGATGGCAATGACTACGTCAACTCATCAAGTGGAGATGACGAAATCTATGGCCAGAATGGCAATGATGTGATCTACAGCGGAGATGGCGACGACTATGTGGAAGGCGGCCTAGGCCACGACATCATATTCACAGGCTTTGGCGGTGATACCATCTATGGCCAGGAAGACGTCGATGTAGTCTATGCAGGGGACAGCTCACACGTTGTAGGAGAACAGCCATTTGATACGGCCTTTGGCGGAGATGGCGACGACTATCTCAATGGTGGTGACGGTGATGACTTTATCCATGGAGAGGTCGGCGACGACATCCTGAGGGGAGGCGCTGGCAATAATGAGCTAAATGGTGATGCAGGCGACGACTGGATGGACGGCGGCAAGAATGACGACTCTCTGAACGGAGGATCTGGAGCCGATCAGATGTTTGGTGCAGGTCTCGACGATGAGCTCGACAGCCAAGATGGCGTGGTGAACAATGACCTTGTGCAGGGCAATGCCGGCTCAGACAAGTGTTCCACCGACCCAGATGCAACGCTCGGCTGTGAAACGCTAAGCTTGGCAGCTACCACGCAAGGAACATCGTCCATCGAATCAGCTTCTTCAACACCGACTTTCTCTGCAGAGGCGTTCAGAACAGGAAGAGGCCACCCGGTGCAGGGTAACGTTGCAATGGGCGATGTCTCTATCATGGCGGACTCGGATCCATGTGCAAACCCAACTATCACTGGAACTATTGGCAACAATAACATTCAAGGCACCGCAGGCAAAGATGTAATAGACGCAAGGCAGGGCGGAAACGACCGCATATACGGCAAGGGCGGAAACGACATCATTTGCGCAGGCCCAGGTCTTGATAGGATCTATGGCGACGAAGGAGACGACAGCATCTATGCAGGCGGGGGTAACGACGTCATCTATGGCGCAGACGGTTCTGACACAATTTTCGGAGAGGCAGGAAATGACTACATTGAAGGCCAAGAGAACGTTGCAGGGACCGAAACACTCTCAGGCGGCCCCGGTGAGGACTATATCAATGGCGGTGGTGGCGACGACGTCATCAACGGCGACGAAGATAACGATAGAGTAAGAGCCGGCTCTGGTGAGGATACAATATTCATGGGTGCAGGTGACGACTGGGCCGAAGGGGGCTCAGGAGCTGACGACATGTTTGGTGGTGATGGAAACGATATCATGACCGGTTCTGCCGGCGATGACGAGCTCAATGGAGAGAATGGCAACGATTTTCTCCTAGGTGAAGCAGGTATTGACAACATCGATGGCGGAATCGGAAGTGACCAGCTCAGCGGCGGGCCAGGAGATGATTCGCTCGTTGACCAAGACGGAACCGCAGACAATGATGTTATCGATGGCGGTAGCGAAAACCTAGGAGATGCATGCGCAACAAGCCCCGATGTGGAGTTTGACTGTGAATTGACTGCGACTGTACCTGACGAGCCCTGCGCAAGCCCGACAAAGACGGGAACCGACAACGCAGAGACGATCACAGGTACAGCAGGCGATGACGTAATTGATGCCAAGGGCGGCAACGACATTGTAAACGGTATGGGGGGAAATGACATCATTTGTGGAGGAAACGGAAATGACACAATTGACGGCGGCGACGGCAACGACTTGCTGTTTGGCGACCTTAACGACGACACGATCAAAGGTGGCCTTGGAAACGATTACATCAATGGAGGTGCTGGAATCGATACGCTTGACGGACAAGCAGGTGCAGACCAAGTATACGGTGATGCAGGCAACGACAACGTCCAAGGTGGAGATGGAAGTGACGACGTCTTTGGTGGTCCCAACGACGACACAGTGAGAGGCGGTGCCGACGATGATAGAGTCTATGGCGCGACAGGCAACGACAAGCTGTTTGGAGATGACGGAAACGACAAGCTCTTGGCAGCCGAAGGCAATGATGAACTCCATGGCGGTCTTGGTGACGACTCTATCTACGGCAAGGACGGAAGCGACAAGCTGTTTGGAGATGATGGCAGCGACAGACTGTTCGGCGATGGTCCAGGCGACGTTGGAAACGACATACTTGACGGCGGTCCTGGAAACGACTCTGCGGTTAACTCTATCGATGGAGTAGTAGGAAACGACTCTGTTGATGGCGGAACAGGCACAGACCACTGCAGCAGTGATCCAGACCCGGTAGTCAACTGTGAAGGGTAAAACCCCCCTCACAGCCCGTTCTCTTTTTTTATTTATCTGAATCTTTATCATAACTCACACATGAATCAAGTTCTTAAGCAAGAATGAAATTCGAATTGGAAATTTAGTGGGCCGTAAGGGATTTGAACCCTCGACCTTTCGATTATCAGTCGAACGCTCCACCAAGCTGAGCTAACGGCCCGTTAAAATTTGAAATGCTGGCGTAATTTAAGCTAAGTGTGGCCCTGCATCGTCATAATTTCAACCCAAGAATGAAAATCATGGTCGATCTGAAGTAGGCAAGAAGAAGATATAATATCAGAATCATAGTTGAAAGAAACGGTCAAACTGTAAGAAGGCGAGATGCCTGGCCGAGTCATCAAGCTGGTAGGGGGCGACAATGTCATCATGACTGTCAAATGCACAGATGGCAAGGTATATGCACTTGCAGGATACGTGGCAAGATAAAGAGAAGGATGTGGATGATAAGGGACAATGACTTGGTGCTCATTGCCCCTTGGGACTTTCAATCAGACAAGGCTGATATCATTTGGAGATACATATCTCTGCGCATGCGCAGAGAAAGGATGAAGGTCAAAGGCATGCCAGAAGGTCTCGATTAGAATCCGGACAAACGTCAATATAGAGCCTCCAATATCCGGCATTTCGCTTGGTCAGGGTTTCAAAGAGGCTTGTTCGATACAACACAGTCGAGCAGGAAAATGATGTCAGCCCAAGTGCGACCAGGCACACGAGATATTCTTGCGAGAAATGTGGCAAGGTGTTTGCGGCCTGGAAATACCTCCGTCAGCACAAAGTCGAAAAGCATTCGTATTAACTGTAGGTTTAAATTGTCAAAATCTCGGCTATCACTTCGTGGGCCGGTAGTTTAGTCCGGTAGAATACCTGCCTTGCATGCCTTTCCACAGGCAGAGGAGACGTAGGTGGTCGTGGGTTCGAATCCCACCCGGTCCACTCATTCACCATCACCAGAATAATAGTAATCATCATATGAACACTCGCGCCATTGAAAGGATCAGAGCGGACCTAAGGGCGGCAGCGGACGACGCAAAGGTCCCAGTGCTCCAGCGTTTTTTCAAGACGCGTCCGGGCCAGTACGGCGAGGGCGACGTATTCCTAGGAGTTACCGTTCCACAGTCAAGAAGGGTAGCGAAGGTGCACGGTTCAGTTGGACTTGATACCGTGAGCGAACTTTTGCGCTCCCAGTATCACGAGGAGCGGCTCGTGGGCTTGCTGATACTTGTTCACAAATACGATGCGGGTGAAAAGGGAGTCGTCGAATTCTACCTGCGGAACTTGCAGCGCGTCAACAACTGGGACCTAGTGGACCTCAGTGCACCTTGCATATTAGGCGCACACCTGGCTGTCAATGACAGGTCGGTGCTCTACAAGTTGGCTCGGTCGGACAATATCTGGGAAAGGAGGATCGCCATTGTAACGACTCTGTATTTTATCAGAAAGAATGACTTTGCCGATACAATGAGGATAGCCGAGATTCTGCTCGGCGACAGACATGACCTCATTCACAAGGCGACAGGGTGGATGCTCAGAGAAGTGGGCAAGAGAGATACTGCTACATTGGAAAAATTCCTCGGCCGGCATTGTGCAAGGATGCCGCGGACAATGCTCCGGTACGCAATTGAAAGGTTGCCAGACAAGAAAAAAAGATTCTACATGACTGCCGAAAGGCGTTAGGTATTAATATGGTGCTCGAGGGATGCAATCCACTATGGAGTACGTATATGCGGCATTACTGCTTCACAAGTTAAAGCAGGATATCACAGAAGATGGCGTTAAGAACGTTGTAAAGGCAGCAGGTGTTACACCAGATGACGTTAGAGTGAAGGCCCTAGTGGCGGCTCTGAGCGAAGTCAACATTGAGGAAGCCTTGAAGGCAGCTCCAGTCGCAATGGCGGCGGCACCTGCAGCAGGAGGCGCAGCGCCAGCAGCTGGCGGAGCGGCGGCAAAGGCAGAAGAGGAAAAGAAGGACGAAAAGAAAGAGGAAGAAGCTCTCGAAGGGCTATCTTCGCTCTTTGGTTAAGTCCCCCTATCTTTCTCTCTTCTTTTTCCTTATTTTCATTAATTTTCCGGATTACATGTTCCATGTCTGGAGTGCACATTATTCATATACGAGAAAAAAGTTCCCAGACAGAGATTGTCAAGTAAAAAGATCATTGTGGTAGCAATACCCATAGCAGTGGCTGCAGCGATTGCCCTTGCAGCGATTTTCGCTTTTCCGTCTCCGCTAAAACCCAGTGAAGAGCGGGCAGGAGATGATAATAATATTAACGAAGACAAGGACCAAGGTGACGGCGAAGGAGGAGAAATCGTGCCAGCCGCGTCAGCGCAGAATTGCCAGGATGTCAAAGGTAGCATTACCAACATCGTAGTATACAGCGACGGCACAGGAACAGATGAGACCAGAATAGCTGCGGGAGACAAGCTTGTGAGTGAATATTGCCAGAGATCTGCGCTGGTTCAGGAGATGAGTGCAATGATTAGCCCCGGAGTGGGCCTTACAGCATACGCCTGTGATATTTCCTCCGGAAGAGGCGCAGATGACATGCTCAAAGAATCGCTTGCCGAATATGCAGAGATCTATTGCGACAGCGCATTTTTTGCCATATACGAGAATGCCGAAATGACGCTCGTCAGCACTTCAGACTATATGGACGAAGTCCTGGAGCAGGAGGAAGGTGAAGCCGACCCTGAACTGGGCGTCAGCTACATGAATGCCACGCAGATCCAAGAGTCAAAGGCGATGATACAGCAGGCTTCAGACCTTGCCAAGAAGGCAAAGTCACAGCTTGATTCTGAACAATATTACGATGCGGCGATATCACTTGACGATGCCCAGAAACTGCTTGAGCAGTACGGCGAAGCGTAATCGACAGAACCAGAGCAAAAATCTGGACATAGGATTTTTATTTTGGGCTAGCAGGATGCGAGAGGATATCTCTCTCCATCTCCTGATGTTTCTTGAGCGTAGCCGCGGCACATTTGGGCAGCTTTGGCCAGGCATAGACGGCAGCCTCGCTCTCTCTGCACATTCTTGTTGGGAAAATCATAACCCTATTTTGTCAAATACGAATGCTCTCGCGCGTGCAATATTGGAAGTCGCAAGCTCTTGTCTGCTGTACATTCATTTCGGATCAAAAGCCCATGAAGGCGAACAGGGTTCCGGTTCTTTGGATTCTAGCGTTAGAGAGTACCGCCCTCGTTTGCGCAAAAATTTTAGAAAAATGCATGTGGATGTGAGGGGCATCGGAAAATTAAGGATATATGCACATTCAGAGCAAAGTCACTTGCGCGCCTATTACTTCTGCCCGCATGAAGGGCAGCAGAACTTGGCTTCTTGAGGGGAGGGCCAAGCCAGTCTAGAAAGCAGCTTGAATGGAAAAATGTGTCCTCCAATCATGACTTTTTTTCAATGGACAACTTGTCGTTTCCAAGAGTGACAGATCGCCCAGGCATCATGATCTAATTTCAACAAAAGGAAAAAAGAAAAGAAGGAGAGGGTGGACGGACCCTGTGAGAGAAAGAGAGTGGGTGTGTGCCCGTTCTTTTCTAGCTCTCACAGTTGGTTACAGGGTCGGGGTCACTGCTGCAGTGGTCGAAACCTGCTCCGCCGTCTGCAGAGTCGTTGCCGATTACCCCGTCGATGGTGTTAACAGCCGTGTCGTCGCCCGGTCCACCGAAGAGCTGGTCGTTACCTACATCTCCCGGTCCGTCGCCAAACAGTCTGTCGTTGCCGTCGTCACCATACAGCATGTCGCTTCCGTCCTTACCGTAGATAGAGTCGTCGCCCAGACCGCCGTGGAGCTCGTCTGTGCCTTCAGCTGCCAAGAGCTTGTCGTCTCCATCGTCACCATACAGCTCGTCGTTGCCTGTCGCGCCATATACCCTGTCGTTGTCAGGGCCGCCTCTGACTATGTCTGCTCCTCCTCCGCCAAAGACGCTGTCTGCCCCTGTTCCGCCTTCTACAGTATCGTCGTTGGCGTCACCGTATACTTGATCGGCGCCACCTTCTCCATCGACATCGTCGTTTCCTGCGCCGCCTGTTATGTAGTCATTTCCGACCCCGCCATTGATGGTGTCATCGTCAAGGTCTCCGAACAACAAGTCGTTGCCGTCGCCGCCGTTAATGGTGTCTGAGCCAACTCCGCCGCAGATGATGTCGTCGCCGCCCAAGCCGTTTACGGTGTCGTCGCCGCCCTTGGCATCAATGATGTCTGCGCCTGAAGTGCCATCAATTGTTTCGCCAGATTCTGTCCCAACGATCGTTGGATCCGCACAAGGTTCGTCTGGCAAGGTCTCGGTCAATTCGCATTCAAATTCGATATCCGGGCTTGTGGCACAGGAATCACCTAGGTTTTCGCTGCCGCCATCAATTACGTCGTTTCCGGTTGCTCCGTCTTGGTCAACGAGCGAATCGTCGCTGGGGCCGCCGCTGAGCATGTCGTCTCCCGAGCCTCCGTCCAGGCTGTCCGTGCCGGCTTCACCCAGCAGGAAGTCGTTGTCATTGTCGCCGTTAAGCTCGTCGCTCCCGGCAGAGCCGGTCATGATGTCATTGCCGTCGCCGCCGAACATATCGTCGCCGCCTGATCCACCTTCAGCCCAGTCGTCTCCCGCTCCGAGGAAGATCACGTCGTTGCCAGAGCCTGCCCTTACCCTGTCATTATCATCGTCGCCATTGATGGTATCGTCGCCGCCTCCGCCATTGATATAATCCTCACCGGGGCCACCTGAGAGCGATTCTGTTCCTTCACTATTTTCCTGGCCCTGGATTACGTCGTTTCCGTCCTCGCCAAAGATGTTGTCAGCACCGTCGCTTCCATATACTACGTCATTGCCTGCACCTGCGTAGAGTATGTCGTCTCCGGCATCACCATAGATTCTGTCAAACCCGGAACCTGCGCAAATGATGTCGTCGCCGCCACGGCCGTATATGCGGTCGTTGCCGCCCTGCCTTGCGTCAATGATGTCGGCGCTGGCGGTGCCTTCAATCTTTTCCGACTTTATGGTACCCATAATTGTTGGATTCGCACATGGGTCTGCATCTGCCATTACCGAGAGGTCGGACATGGCCACGTTACCTTGCACTGGATGGCCCCGGCCAGTTGCTGGTGGTGACCCTGTAGAAAGCATCGGAGTCGCAGCAGCGGCGGCAGTGCTAACTTCGCTCATTGTTGTTGTCTGATCGGCCATTGCTGCAGCAATAGATACGGATTCGCATCCAAGTGCTGTATCTGGGTCGGTGAAACACTCGTCTGATCCAGCTGCACCATGCACAAAGTCGTTGTTCATCACTCCGTCTCTGCTATCGAGCTCGTCGTCAAATGAGGCGCCAAACATCATGTCCGCGCCGTCGCCGCCGTTGAGTTTGTCATCATTTCGTCCGCCATCCATCCAGTCGTCGCCTGTATCGCCATTTAGCTCATTGTTGCCAGCTCCGGCTCTCAGGATGTCGTCTCCTTGCTCGCCATGGATAAAGTCGTCGCCGTCGCCGCCGTTAAGATAATCGCCGCCGTCGCCGCCAAAGACTGTGTCAAATGGCTGCTCTCCTACTTCATGCGAGCTGTCTCCTGCATATACTACGTCAACGTCTTCCTGTCCGAAAACAACATCTCCGCCAAAGCCGGTGAAGATAATGTCATGGCCGAGGCCGCCTTCGGCATAATCGTCGCCGTCGCCGCCATAAATTACGTCATTGCCATCCTCACCATACATTTCGTCATCTCCGCTTGAGGCATTGATGTAATCGTTGCCCGTTCCCGCGCAGATGATATCGTCGCCGCCCTTGCCATAGATCATGTTGTCCAGATCGTTGGCTTTGATAATGTCGTCTCCCGTGGTTCCAAATATCTTGACCTGTGAAGTCCCGCTCTTGTCGATTGTGGGACTCGCACACGGGTCAGATTGTGCACTCGATAGAGGAGGTATCTGCACCGTTGTTGCTAGAACTGCTGCTAGCAATGCAAGAATTGCAAATTTCATTGTACTATAATTTTTTTGAAAAGAACTAAAAAAGTTCTGTGTAGTTGCGGGGGTCGGTATACTCTAACAATTGTTGCAGCAGATTGATCAGATAGAATAACTAGGCTACAATCTTCGTCGTCAATCAAGACAATTTTGCCCTGGCACGGCTAAACCAATGGCCATGACACTACTACTAGATCGTAGTTATGATTGCGGTGATGCCACACACACTTGCATGGCAGAGCAAAGGAAACGATTGGCATTTCAAGCGGCATTGCCAAGCCTGCTACCGATACGAGAGAGGCATGTCTCGATATTCTTGTCACGTATCTCCGCAATGCTTCGTCGGCAGTCGCGGCTGCGCATCATAACAATCAATTATCATCACGGTCAGAATCATTGCGCAACGTTCGCGCTACTGATCATATAAAAGCGACCGGAGAGGTGAGATGACAAGATTGCTGAAGAAAGAAAAAATGGAAAAAGGGAGAGAAATGAGGTAATTGAAGAGGGTGTGACCTTTTTTTCTCCAGCATTGTTGGGAATGACCATTTCTCCGCATTTCCCGTGATGTCCCGGTTGAATTCCGGAAATGCCATAACAACCGGGAGCTGAACCCCACGTTTTCTGATTTCAGGAGTTCAAGAATTATTTGCGCGCAGAACTATCATTCCAGCCCGCAACACATGTCATTGTGTCATGCAACACATGTCATTGTGTCATACTACGCAAGTACCTGGCCATTCTCCTGTTTTCATGGGTTTTAACATGCGGACGTGCACCTGCGGCCGACGCGAAGCCCTTATTTCATCTAATACCGACAGGAGAAGGAATGCTTTTGCTCAAATTATTTTTTTCACCTATATGTGGGCAGCGCGACCGGGCACGCATAGGATCCACCGTACAGTACCAAATTATGACTCTTGTGATTCGTCAGATCAGCCTAACCTTTTTTCATGATATGCAAGCGAGGCAACCGAATTTGTTCAAGAGATCAGGCGGTGGCCATGTCGTCCTGCGGGGTCGTCCTTTTGAGAGTAGAAAAGAAGATTGAGGAGCAGCGACAATTCGTTGTTTTGAGGTCAACCCAGATTGGAGTCGATAAGTAAATGGATGCACCCTGACTCAACACGATTAGATGTGAGCCAATGAATCGACGCTATCTATCTAGAACCAGATCTCTTGGGAGCGGAGGATAGTGCCGATTATTGCAAGTCATTACACTGCCATGGAATTCCTCCCACGCCTAAGTTGTATTTGCGGCAAGTGCGCTGCCTGTCTTTTGATGCGCCTACACTCTCGACAGCGAATATAGCATCAATTCTTTAACAGATAACAATAGACAAAAAAAGCAGAACTTGGTCTTGACAAAAAAAAGAAAAAGAGGACGTCCTGTGAGGGATTTACCCTTCACAGTTGATTACGGGGTCGGGGTCACTGCTGCAGTGGTCTATACCAGTTCCGCCATCGGCCTTGTCGTTGCCAACCACGCCATCTATCACGTGTACGGCTGTGTCGTCACCCGGTCCACCGAAGAGCTGGTCGTTACCTACATCTCCCGGTCCGTCGCCAAACAGTCTGTCGTTGCCATCGTCGCCGAAGATGATATCACTACCATCTTTGCCGTAGGTTCTGTCGTCGCCGTCGCCGCCGTGGATGGTGTCATCTCCGTCTTGACCAAATACCTCGTCGACGCCTGCATCGCCGAATAGTTGGTCGCTTCCTCCATCACCATAAACACGGTCGTCGTCCAGACCGCCATTGACAACGTCATTGCCTGACCCGCCATGTACATTGTCGTTGCCGGCGCCACCATCAACTGTGTCAGCACCTGCGTCGCCGTATACCGAATCGACTGCGTCTTCGCCGTATAGTTTGTCGTCATTGCTGCCGCCGTTGATATAGTCTTTACCTGGGCCGCCGTTAACTGTATCTTTGCCGTCGTCGCCAAACAGCAAATCATTGCCGTCGCCGCCGGTGATTGAATCGTCTCCACCTGCTCCGCATATGACGTCATTTCCGCCAAGGCCGTCTATGGAATTGCCCAGACTGTTGCCAAGTATGACATCATCTCCTGCTGTTCCGGTGATTGCGACATTGGTTGTGCCGCTTTCGTCAATTGTTGGGTCTGCGCAAGGTTCTTCCGGCACTGTTTCTGTCAGTTCACAGTTGTACTGAGCGTCGCCTTCTGACTGGCAAGTGTCGCCCAGTGTGTGGCCGCCGCCGTCCAGTATATCGTTGTCAACTACACCATCCAAGTCGAATACCGAGTCGTCGCCGATTCCACCTACACTGGCGTCATCGCCGGGCCCGCCATCCATACTATCCAATCCTGCCTCACCTAGCATGACGTCGTTGCCATCTTCACCGTGGAGTTCGTCGTTGCCTGCAGAGCCGGTCATGATGTCGTCGCCGTCGCCGCCAAACATGTCGTCCGATCCAGCGTCTCCTATCATCAAATCATGGTCAGCGCCGCCAAAGATAACATCGTCGTCAGCTGAGCCTCTTATTGTGTCGTGTCCCTCGTCGCCCATTATGGTGTCATCGTCTTTGCCGCCATTGATGTAGTCGTCGCCAAGGCCGGCAGACAATACGTCGTTTCCGTCGTCGCCATAAATCATGTCATTTCCTTCTTCTGCAAAAACTGTATCAGCGCCTGCGTTTCCAAACACTGCATCGTTTCCTCCGCCAGTGTAAAGTGAGTCGTCGCCGTCGCCGCCATAGACCTTGTCAGGTCCTAGACCCGTACATATGATGTCGTTCCCACCCAAGCCTGTAACTATTACTCCTTGAGTGCGTGCCCTTGCATCGATAACATCATCGTTAGCAGTACCGACTACTTTTGATTGGCCTGCAGTGCCCACAATAGTTGGCGCAGCGCATGGGTCTGTGTCAGCCGCTATCCCCAAATCTCCCATTTCAAAATTGCCTCTCACGGGGTAATGCCTGGTGATTGTGCCCTGTGCATCGATTGACGGTGTAGCCTCAGCACTTGACGATGACATTTCCTGAGAAGTTGCAGTCAAGGTAGTTGTTTCGCAACCGAATGAAACGTCGGG
>DATEIL010000299.1:0-3866 GCA_035279085.1 Nitrososphaera sp. | reverse complement strand
AATACAGCCTCGACCACGTGGTCAAGATAGCACAGGACATCGATGCAAGATACAAGGCGATAAGGGAGATGACCTGCCCTGACGATGACTAGGCTGACTAGTGTCATCGAGTAACCTCTGCACAAACGAAATCTTTTTAGGCTTTCTAGAATCTTCATTAGCGAAGTACTTTCTGTTCGACCATTGTGGTCTAAATAGCCCTGACTTTTGAGCAGTGGAAGCTCAAGGTAGATGAAGTCTCTTATCTTGCGATATATTTTGGAGCGGGCATTTGCAGCAGCTTTTTTTTGTCCAGCTAAATCTTGCCTGTAAGAAACTGGTGTTCAAATTGTACAGCATTCCGATGGAGATTATGCAAAGGAGGATGATGGCAAAAAGCGTTATGTATCTGGATTTCAGCGGGTAACCATACAAATGGAAAGGCAAAATACAATAGCTTAATGATTGCCTCCAGAGGAAGTTCTTTGTTTTCCATGAAGGGCGCAAGAGTGTTCTTGAACATCCGCTCCGATATCCACCCGCTCCTATTCCTCTTCCAGACGATCAAAGGGTATCATCTCGATTACTCCATGGGTGGTATTTTCCATGTGAAGGTCCACGACCTCTCTGAATAGAATATTGCCATGCAGTCCTTGCAGACACATATTCTGTCAAGCGGTCTCTTCATCTTCTTATCCTCTGCCTTATCGTCCGCTGCTATCACGGAAGAGTCTTGTACCACCTCCATAATTCCTCAAGTGACTCATGCTGCTTATGGTCCAGCTCTTTTCGGAGCCGCTTTACCTCCAGCATCACAATTTCTGGAATAAGTGGGTGTTACTCAATTTAGAATTGAAGCGATGGGGATTCAATCATGCCGGTACCGTTCTGAGTGGAAAAAAAGGAAAGGAAGGTCTATTGCACCTTTAGATTCGAAATGCCTATGCTCCAATTATAGACTGGCTCATCGGTAGTTACGCCTTGGATATCATATGAGTAGATTGCCCCAACCTCAAAAGTGTCTATCACGGTGCTTGTATTCGGAATGGTCCACCTTCCATCAATTGAAGCAGAGACCGATTCGCCTGGTCCGACAATTAACGGCTCAATTGCGGGTGGCTGTGGCAATCCGGGATGAACCTCTGGCGTCCAACCTGCTGAAACTGCATCAACTCCAAGAGGAGTTGGCCCTTTCAAGGTTCCTCCGTTTATTGTCAAGCCCAAGAGGTAAAAACTCTTGGAGCCTGTGTTCGTTACGGTGCCCACAAGCATATCTTGACCGCTTTCAGACTTTGCGTGTGCAAGTGTCAATTGTGCCTGACCATCTTCGGAAACTGGTCTTCTCTTACCGTCTTCACTCCACTCAGTTGTGGTACTAGTGGTAGTCATACCAACCTGGTTCAAGGCAACGCCGTTTACTTCACTAATCTTTTCCCCACTTAGTGTCACTTTTGGATGAATTTGTTCAAGCGAATTTGCCAATTCCGTCAGGCTAGGATTCTGGGCAGTTGACTGTTTCGTTGCGCTACCAAGGATAGCAGTGAATCCTGCAATTATCAACACAGATGCTCCTATTGCAGAGAGCAAGACCTTCCTGCTAAAGCCCTCTTTCTTTGTGCTCCACTTCCTTCCATTGGACGTCATGGAAAATCGCCTACCCCAATTTTTGATGGTGATCCAGTGCTCTGCAGGATGGCATAATAGGTATTGTCAGCAGGTATGGAGTCAATTCCAAAACCAGTACAGCTAAGGCATAGGTTACTCCAGTCGTGTTCGTCCCAAGCTGAGATATCGTATCTCCACTCCGCGACTTTCGAGGAGATAGCGGTTGTCACAACAGGAAATGAGAAGCCGGGCTTTATTACAGTTATGTCATAGACGAAGTCCGTATAAGCATCTGACTCGGCACCTGTAGTACAGGGGATTAGAGCCACCCAGCGGACGGTGCTAGTACTGTAAAATGTAATCCAAATGAGATCGCTTGCATCATCAACCGCCACAAACCTTGGAGTAGATGAGAGCGTGTTTCCGCACTGTGTAAAAGATCCCGAGCTGACATTGAACAGGTACAATTTGTTGTTAGATTGGTCGATCACAAACATCCCTCCCCTATCAGCGCTCTTATCAATGCCTTCAGGATGAGGATTTGTTCCCGGGATCGTGTATGGAGTCACAGTACATGTAGATGAGCCTTTGACCGTCTTGACTAGCTTGCCAGAGTCATAAGCTGTAGCATATTGATCCGTTGATGACCAACTATCGATGTCTTCGGCTCCATCCAAGCTGGTACCGGTACACTGCGTTTTCACATTCGTACCAGGATCGTAATAAGTCACCCTGTCTCCTACGTGTTGAGTATAAGCAATTTTTGTACTAGTCGCTCGATCCAAGTAATGGGGATCGCAAGGAACAGAATAGGTCACATTATCTGTGCAGTTATTTGCAAGATTAGTAAACTTTTGAAGCTTGCCAGCTGTTCCAGTGTCAACTGCCACCCAGACCTCGGTGCTAGAGGCGGCTTGAACCCCTTCAGGGGTGGCAGTAGTCGTGCAGCCCCTAACTTTTGCGGCATCCACACTCTGCACTTGCATGAAAGAGAATGCGCCAAGTGCTGCGAGGACAAACGCAAATGTTAGCATAGGTCGCCCGCCTAGATGCACTCTATGCCTAGAGATTGTTTTTAATTCTGCCTGATTTAAGAAAGTGTCTTCAGAATTTACTTTCGTCAAGTCAAAAACATAAATTATTTCCATTTTACTAAATCGGTGCAGAATACTAGAACAATAGTAGTATGAATTGTGATGCATCCCAAATGGCGGATGAGTGTAATTTGATTGGCTGTAACAATTCGACAGATGATTGACTATCTGTGAGTCCAGCTATGAAGTGAGAAATCCAATGGATTGATCAGGGATTCAGCCTTGAAATGACCACAATTAGACATCAAATGATCGCCATTGTCAATAATAGAAATTACTTGTTATGACTAAGCACGATTATCTTGAACTCGGCTTGGCATCTTGGACATTTTGCGATGTAATCCTATATGCCAACAAACTGTCTAAGTCGAAAAATGACATCAAATCATTAATTTCAAGCCTTATTCGTTCTCTTGATAAATGTATTTCGGAATCAAGTGCTCAAGCATTAATCTCTCATTGTTCAGCTATTCGCCGCTATAGCTCACTTTTGTCAGGAAGTCTATCGTATTGCCGCCTTTCTCCAGCTTCAACCACGTTAAAAGCAGGAAATCAACGTATCCCGCTTATTCAGCTAGAAGGCACTGTTATATGTCTTTGAACCCATCCAGCATGGAGAAACCCTTTTCTTTGGTTTTAATATATCTCCTCAAACATGGCTGCCCAAACCACTGAGTCAAACCTAGTCGAGCGCAGGTCGTATTCATGTTTCAGTTGTCTCCAGTCGTCATAGATGCCCAGATATTTTGCATGGTTGGCCATGCTCTTTATGGCCTCCCTCCACTGGGCGTCAGTCAGCAACTGAAGCTCGCTAGCTCGCTGGGGATCATCCGGAATAGTGATGATGAGTGATATTTTTTGCAACAATACATCCTAAGCTCTACAGTATTTTCACTGTGCTCTACCCTCAGGAGCGTCTCATAGTCATCCCGATCTGCAGTAACGGCTGACTAGAAGAGAGAGCCAGATCATCAAGCGATCCTCCATCTGAACCTTCCTCGCCAGGTACCGGCATGATGGTACCTGTCCTTCTAAGTTTCAGAAACCTGATTTTTTTGGTCCCATGAGGCATATCTCCTGCCTGCTTACTTGTCGTCACTAATGAAGAAAACCGCAATCTTTTTAGGAGATGCAAAAGTACGTAATCCAGTCGAGATGTCTGCCTTACTCAAGGACCGAGTCTGGACA
>DATEIL010000298.1:0-2435 GCA_035279085.1 Nitrososphaera sp. | reverse complement strand
CCTTCTCATCTCCCACGCCCTTCATGCCAAGGTATTCCTGTTTGCAGGCGTCACAGGACTCGTCAAAAAAGTCCTTATGGAGCTCACACTTCATACTAGAGCACCGGATCTCGCACTACTTTTGGCGGCTGGGTATCACTTGCATTTTCGTCAATTTCCAGACCCATGACACCCAGTATGTCCCTGGCGACAGGCATGCCTTCCCGCTGGATGATTTTCTGAGCAATCTTGACCCTGTATGCCGCAGCCCAGTGCTGTCCTATCTTGTATTTGCCTTTCATGTCTGAAGGCACCACCTTGATAACGGCAACTTCCCGTACCACTGGCATGTTGGCGTCGAGCTCTTCATACCGGCCCTCTTTCTGATATTTTTTCATGAGTGCATTGAGGGCGCCGGCTTTCTCGGCACTGTCCAGGACTATCTCGGCGGTCCCTTTTATCACCACGCTGATGTACAGGGTGTCTGCCTGTGAAGCATCTGTTGGATGAAAATAGTAGGAGGGCAGAAAGCAGAGGTGCTGGTCGACTTCAAATCCTACGCGAGGATTCCGGCGGATGTTGTCGAGCTTCTCCCCAAAGGGATGTGAATGCATATAGATCGCATTGTCGTGGTAGACAAAATTCATTGGAATGATCTGCGGGAACCCCTGTGAATCGACGGAGCACACCCGGCCTACCGGCTGGCTGTTTAGGAAATTAACGATATTTGACTTTGACTGGATTTCAAGTTTTTTTACCAGCTGCATATGTCTATGCTCTACGTACGGAACTGCTGGCGTTAAAAGTTACCCATTAGCGTTCTTATTATAGCAAGACAGCTGCAGGTATCCAAGCCTTGAACATGAGGACTATTCGCCTGGCAAAATTGCTGTGTCTGGCAGGCATGGTGGCAATTACGCTCTATGCATTTGGCAGGCTATACCTGTCTGGGCAGCGGGCGGACCTATCAATACTGCTGCTCAATGTAGTACTCTTTGCGGCCATGGCAGTAGCACTCATTTACTTTTCAAAGAAGGAAAAAGACATTGAAAAAGGAAGAGAAGAAAGTGAAGGGATGTTCAGGGATTGATTTTTGTAGCCGCTGGCTTGTATAACAACTCGATATTATATGCACGACGAATCGATTCCCAGATACAGGATAAACCAGATGACTGACACCGGCACTTCGGTCACGATCGCCCTGGCAGAAGATGTCGAAATGGAACCGGTGACCCAGCAGCAGATGATGCTCGAGGCAGTCGATAGAGCGATTGCGGACAAGGAAGTAAAGGAACAGATAAAGCCCATCCTGGAGGCCATCCTGAGATCACAACCGCAGACGATGGTCAAGACGTACTCTCAGACAGTCATACAGATTACAATGCCAAAGAAAAGATATGAGAAGATGGGCAGTCCGAGGGTCGGTGACAGGCTGGCAATTGATATCAGGAAGTCTGCTGCTGTTTGACTGCAAGTTGGCGCTCTAGCTCGGCCGTTGATGTCATTGGAAGCGAGCAGGTAAAGTTCCGGCAGACATAAGCAACTGCCGTTTCGCCCTCAGCGCTGCGGCCTCTGAAGTATGGATATTTTTCCAGCTTGGCCATTTCGCTCCGGCGTACGATGGCATTGACGCCGTCCGGGAGGAATTGAAGGTCGAGCCATCTTGCTAAAGCATCTCTGCTGCCTCCTAGAATCACGGTCACTTCAACCGGCTTTTTGACATACTGGTAAATCGCGGACAGTAGCTGGCCGAAACCAAATGGGTTTTCTGCAGCGGCCCTAGCGCCTGCCTTCATTATCGACTCCGCCTTGCTCAAATATCCCGCATTCTGAGTATACTGGTAGAGCCGGATAAGGTCAGAAGCTGCCACAGAGTTGCCACTTGGGATTGCCAGATCGTACAGGTTCTTTGTCCTAACAATGAGCTTTTCATGATCGTCAGAAGTAAAGTAAAAGTTGCCCTTTTCCTGATCCCAGAAATGCGCGATTACAAAGTCAATGTAGCCAATGGCCTTCTCCAGCAGTTCGGATTTGGATTCTACTGAAAATAAATCAAGGAGTCCTGAGATGTAGAAGGCATAGTCGTCAAGGTATGCGTTTAGCTTTGCCTGCCCGTCTTTGAATGTCCGGTAGAGCCGCCCGTGCCCTGCAGAGAGACGGGCTTCGATAAAAGACACGGCTTTTGCAGCGGCATCCAGGTACTTTTGATCGCCGGTCACTGCAAACCCTCTGGCAAAGGCCGAGATCATTAGGCCGTTCCACGAAGTCAGGATTTTTTCATCCCTGCCAGGCCGGACACGTTTTTCCCGCAGAGAGAACAATTTGTCAGATGCGTCAGAGATAATCTTCTCCACCTCATCGGGCTTTTTGTTGACCTTCTGGGTAAGTTTCTCCAAGGGCACTCTAATGTTCAAGATGTTCTTGCCCTCAAAGTTGCCGCCCTCTGTCACGCCATA
>DATEIL010000297.1:0-3440 GCA_035279085.1 Nitrososphaera sp. | reverse complement strand
CACTGCGCTTGTCACTAGTATTCCTGCCGCAATGACTGCGACATATGCAAGCTTTTGATTGCTTGGATTCATTAACGCTAGGAAATTGACGCCATTTTTATCGTTTACTATCTCGCATCTGAGAACCTACTGAGTAAGCGCCGTTCTGTTACGTTTATTGTCATTTAAAATGTCCTGGAGGCCGGCAGGAAGCTCCGCATCATTGACATCAACATGCGCTCTATGCACTTTGTCGTAATGCCGGGCTCTCTTTTTGCGAACGTATAGCCTATGCTCAATGCTGGACAATACTGTACCTGACCGTTTCTGCTCGATGGTTGCCATGCCCAAGTTATTGTCCGATATTACCAGCAGTGGTAGCAGGTCGCCGGATTGATTTACCATTGAAGTCGAGATAATCCACTCGGGACGGCTGTACCGCTTTAGCATGTCCAGCGTCTTTCGGTTAGCCCTCTTCCTGACAATGCTCTTGTCGCTTCTTGTCATGCTCAAGCTAGAGGACATGTATGCCGGACTCTGTTCATTGGAGCCCCGCCTGTCCCAGCCCATCTTGATGTGAAATTTTGTGGGGGAAATCTGCCGCAGACGCCCCAAGAGCTCGCTTAGCATGGCAATCTTGACCAGACTGGTTGTCTTGAGCGCACTGCTGTTGAGTTGTACAATGTTCATGCGGTCATACGCGGTTCCATCCCGCCTGAGCAAATGAAACGATGCCCTGACTGTAAATGCATAGTGGACGTCACCGGACAAAAATACACAGGTTGATGGCGCCAGCTCCTTGGCCAGAAATGAAAGCAGCTTGATCCATCCGCGGACGTCTGCAGACCATGTTTCCAAATCAAGCTTGTACACTCCGGTTCTCTTCGCCAGGAACTGCTGTATCTTCTCTGCATAGTTGAATCCAAATACCGGCGTGGGGGTGACGATGAATATTGGCTGGCCCCTGCGGTATCCTGACTTTTTCGCCAGATCCAGAAGGGAAGCGAGGGCTACGTCGCCTGCAAGCTGTGGAGGCCCTGCAAAAGAGTCGTACTGCCTCTGGGTGCGACTATCAAGCACAATTGTAGCCGGTTTGAAGGGAGTAGCATAAGACCACCTGCCATAGCTTAACATTTTATGCTCGAAAGTCTGCCTCTCTTCAGCAGTACCTTTCCCACGCGTCTCTAGGTAATTGGTTATTCCAGAAATGAAACCGTTATCGAACTGATCAGGATTATTTCCCCATGCCTGAAAGGCCCAGTACGCGGCAAGGCCGTTTGCGAGCACCTGGTTCCCGATTTTGCTCCTGCCAACGCTGCCGACCCACTCTTCCGTGATATTCCAGTCGTCTGTAATTTCATGGTCGTCGCATATCATGTAAGTCGGAACATTAGCAAGGACGCGCCGGATTTTTGGAAGGGCCTTCAACTCTTCCTGCAACTGCCTTACCTGGTTTTCATACTTGCGCCGCCTGGACCAGGAAGTGCCTTCTTTTGCCTCAGGGAAAGACCTAGGCCAGTTGTCAATATTCCATGCCATCAGATACATCGCGGCAAACTCGCCAAAACCGAGTAAGTGATTTCCAGCATTGGGTGTTGTAAATCTCGCATCTCTCTCGACCACGGGCCGGCGCTCGCCCATCCTGAACGCCGAGAGGGGTTTGTCAAGGCCATGAATTGCCTCGTTCCAGCCCAGCAGTTTGTTTCCCAGTTTCGAGATGTACTCTATTAACGGGTCAGCTACGTCGTCGGCATAAATCTGGTCGCCTGTGAGAAAGAGTGCTGCAGGCCGCCTATGCGGGTCAGAAAAATTATCTCTGATGATTTTATCCGCCGCTACTAGCGAATCTGCGCCTTTTCCATGTAGTTTCCGGCAAGATGCGTAGAGCATATTCAGGTGGCTGTCGCCATCTGCAGACGGAATGAAAAAAGTCGGAAGCAAACAGTGCTGATGCTCAGAGTAGGAAATGTCATCATCACTATTGAATTGTCGAACGACATCCTTTAGACTTCGCACCGAACTTCCACTGCCGCTGGCATCTAGGGGCGACACTTCCACGTCGTATGCCAGTAGCTCGTCCAAGGGAAATGAGCCACCCGCTGCATAATTTGCTTTGATACTATTACCACTGCTACTACCGCTCATGCTGCTGGCGTTGGGCCGGGCAACCGCTAGGACAATATGGAGGTTGTCGCCGAGCCTGACTGATTCAGAGTATCCCCTTCCTATGTGTCGGTATCTGGGGCCGTCGCGATTGTTGTGTGGCGCAGCCAAATCGCTGAATCTAAAGATCTGAAGATGGACAGAGACCTTCTGGCTAAAGGCAAACCACACTGCCACAGAGTTATGATCGACTCTCCTGAGGATGGGTCCTGCCAGCAAAGCTATCCCTGCTTCACTTGGTCTGCTGGGCTGAGGCGCGGATTGGGACAGAATTAATCATACTCCGGATCCCACGGGACGTTCTTACATCGTTTGAATGAATTTTCTAGTATACTCGCGCAGGTATTTATCCGCCAAGATGCGGTGACACTACTCCCAAGCGAGTCCGATGGACCTTCAGAAGCTTGAACCTATCTGGCAGTACCTAGTAGTTGAAAAGCTGTAATAGTGTTCTTCCTTTTTCCGTTATCAGGAACCCCTTGAACGGCTTTGTAACTGGCTCAATCATGCCAAACCCAAGTAGCATGTTAAGATAACTCTGAAGTTGGTAGTGGTTAATCTGAGTCTTGTATATCAGATGAGTCCTTCTTATCGGCTCCTCTGTGGCCTTTAGTATTTCGAACATAAGCTCCAGCTGGTTACGCTTGCCTTGCTGCTGCTGTTGTTCTTCTTCTTGCTCTTCTGTGTTCTCGTTATCGAATGATTCGATTGATGAGTCCTTCTTTGGCATCGGGGTCGCGCAATGGGTGAGAATACTAATGCGTATTAAAGCAACATGTCCACCAGGTCTGGCTCCGGATGACGCAACTTTCCATGTTGACTGCAATAATAATGATGAAGAAGACAATAATAACCACAACTACAAAGACATGCGGCTGGAAATTTAGGCATCGCTGTTCGCCGAAGGCGAGCCAAGCGGAGTTTCTATTTCATCATGCCCTTCATGCTGCATGGGGAGGGAGAACGAAAAGGTAGCTCCCCGACCCTCTGGGTTATTTTGTCCGCTCAGCTTGCCTCCGTGCGCCTCTATGATCTTCTTTGAGATATAGAGTCCGATGCCCGTCCCGTTGTTGGATTTTGTCACAAACTTTGTAAAGAGCTTTGGAAGCACTTCCTGGTGTATTCCCTGTCCCGAGTCTGTTATGGTCACTATCGCTTGGTTGGTCGTTTCGTTTCTGCGCGTCATCACAGTGATGGTGCCCTCCTGGGTGAACTTTATCGAGTTGGCAATCAGGTTCGAAACGACTTGCGTTATCTTTTCCCTGTCTGCGTTGATGAAAATGTCGTCGGGCTGGAAT
>DATEIL010000296.1:0-5411 GCA_035279085.1 Nitrososphaera sp. | reverse complement strand
CGGATTGAAGAGTGAGCATGTGGATATCGGAAGGCGGCTCTGCGTCCACCCTCTGGACGGCATTGAATGCAGGCTCTTTGACTTCAAAGGTAGCAGCAGAAGATGACGAAGAGTCCCCATGCGGGCCCTCATCTTCGATCTGCACTGGCGCGCTGTTGTTGACAGTCACTGAAAGGTCGTCCGATCTGACTATTAATCCATTTGACCCATAGGCCCCCAGCCGGAATGTCAGTTTTGAGGCTTCTTCATTTATCTGCGGGGCCACAAATGATGCGGTCATCAGGCCCGTCTGTTTAAGCTCGACGGGAACACCAGCAATTTGCTCCCATCGGAAGTCATAGCCAGACGGCGGTGCTGCTGATGCAGTATCGCTTCCCTGTATTTCGCCTGTCAGCAGTACCTGTGAGTTCTCCAAGACCAATTGATCCTCCCCTGCTGAAAATGCCGGGAGCGTGACTCCAACAGTATTAGGAGCGGCCGCCCGCGGCACGTCAATCACTGTGACTGTTACGTCTTTTGTGGTCGCATGGCCAAGGCCATCGGCGACTTTGATCTGGAAGGTAAGGGTCAAGTTCATTTCTACCTCGGGGGCCTTGAACGAAAGCGTTGCTGTGCTGGCCCCTGACAAGCTTTGCTCCGGTCCGCCCGTCTGTGTCCATGAATATTTTAAGGGATCCGAGTCAGGATCAAACGCGGAAGCGGCCAGGACTACTTGCGAACCTTCGTTGACAGTTGCCCCGTTGATTGCTCCGATTACAGGAGGCTGGTTGTTTGGAACTTTCTCGTTCTTGACTGTAATTACCACGCTGTCTGCAGACTGGCTGCCGTCAAGGCCCGTAATTACGAGCCTGAAAGATATACGCGCGCCAGCCTCGTCGACTTCTGGCGAGCCAAACGACGGAGTGGCAGTATTGGAATCCCGAAGCTCCACCTCCGGTCCCTCCACCTGGGTCCACTCAAACGTCATGCCGCTCGGCCCGGAGCTCTTTTTCCCGTCAAGGTACACTATCTGCTCTTCTAGGACCGACTGGTCAAGCCCTGCGCGTGCGTTCAATGCAGCGGGGTAAGCATATCCTACGGTAACCGCTCCGGGTTGGCCTCCGGTTGATGCATAGATCTCGTCAATGGAGGTAATGGCAGGGAAGCGGATCAGCGATCCGCCCGGCTCATTGATCTCGGTATAGTACCAGTTGCCGCCAGATCTAAAGTAGATATATTGATCAGCGATGCCCGAGTCTGCCTCAAGCCATAGTGCAGACACCCTCTTGTCAGGCAGAGTAACTGGCAGTATCGATGGGCCGTCCGACGTAAAGTCGGTGCGATATAGCTGCGCTGGCACAATAGGATTTGGCACCATCACGTAGCCCCCGGGGAGTGCTATGCCCTGCGGGAGCGAGAGCCTTGCGAACACCCTTGCACCGTCAAGATCCTCGACGTATCCGACAAGCCCCCATGGCCCGTCGCTCTGAACGGCCACATCGCTGAGAACAGTCGGCTGGTTGAATGTGACCTGCATAACTTGGGACTGGATTGGACATCCAAATTGCCCTTCCGGCGTTGTAAAGCGCAACGAGTAGCCATTAACTTCCTGGTCAAACCCCACCAGCACAGAAGTTACGGGGATAGGAGGGCTTGCGATCGCCACAGAGTCGACGGGGATCCCCGTGACACCGGCTTCTGTAGCATCAGAGGGAATGGACTCGGGATTGCTGACCATCGCGCCGCCGGGAATACTACACGCGGGAACCTCTCTGAAAGTGACATAGCCTACCCTGCCGGTTCCATCCAGCCAGTCATCTACCTCAAAGCTCACCTGCGTGATGTTCAGATCCTCTGAAAAGCTAAGTAGCACACCCCTGTCAGCCGGAACGTGGTAGGAATAATTATCCTCCGAGCCATCAACAGTAAAAACCAGCACAGGATTTACAAGTCCCAAATCGGCAGTCACAAAAATCGACCTTACAGGATCAGCAGGAACTGGCAGGTCTTGTGACTGCGGACCTCCTTGCGAGTAAACGATGCTCGTGCTATCATCAGGTCTCTCATTGCCGGTGCTAAACTGGGTTCCCGGCGGAAGTACATCGATAACCGGCTCTGGCTCCGGGGTGGACCAAATGATGCCGGATTTCAAGAGATCGGTAGCGCTCTCTTGTACAGAGTCTCCGTCGGCATATGCCTGAAAGTATACCCTGCCTCCGCCTGATTCAAAGTTGTACGCAAAGACTGAGCCGCCGGTATACAGCGCCAAGGCGTTTGCGCCTCCCTCCAAGTTGCCCATTCCAAGAGCACCTGATTGGCTGGGCAGTTGTGTCATGAGGATGTCGCCCTCAACGAGGCCCAGGCCAAATGGGTTATTTGTTGAGATCGTAACGTTCTCGCCAATGCCGGAATATCCAAAAGTCTGCGCGCCTAGCCATTCATAATTGGCAGCGGGATCTAAAGATTCAACTGCGCCAGCGCTAAACACGAGTCCTCCGCCGCCTTCGACAAAAGACCTGAGGACCTCAAAATTCCCGTCCGCGTCAAAGCTTCCTGTGATGACGATGACGCTGTAAGCTTCCAAGGCGGCGGGTACGGCCTGAACTTCGTGGATCGCATAGCCTTCACTCTCAAGTATATCTAGTACTGCGGACTCGGATGAGGATCCGAGAACAAGTGCTGACAGCGGTTGTGTTTGTGAATAGACATGTTGATAACCTGTTATGTAGAGTGTCGAAATGACAGCATAAGCAATCACAACAGGCATGACAGCTCTGGCCCCAGGGAAGGTACCGTGTCTCAGAGAGGAAATATTCTCAAATCGTATTATATATGATTATCGAAGAGGTACCGTATTGAACCTTCTGATTGCAAGTTCTATAACCTTGCTTCTATGGCTTGAGGCTTAGTGCGATTAGCCGCTTCCACGGACGTTCAGAGAATATTTGGGGATCATATCCTTTGATATTCACCTTCTCGGAGGCCCGCTTTGTAAGGTAAAGCGTAAAGCTTGCAAGCAGACGCCAGGTCTTGCTATTAGGATTTGAGGTAAACGAGTTGAGTGCCCATCTTGCGGTTGAGTAAGCCCTTGGGTGATGGACGAGGGCATATTCGAGCAACAGATCTTTGGAGCTTGAGATGATGTAAAATGCATGTTCGAACAACTGCTCCTTCGAGGCATATTCCTTGCTTGCCGCCTCGACTTTGCCCTTTTGCATGGCATGCAGGACGGAATCAAGGTTGTTCTCCGACTCTATTGAATTGACGCACTTGCCCATAGTAGAGAGCACATGAGAGTCGCTTCCCGCAATGGACTTCATGTTGTGCTCCTTTGCAAAGCGCTCCGCAATTACGTTTGAAAACCTGTCTACGTTGTTGCTGTTAAATGACTCCATCATGTCACACAAGGCCGCCTTTTCCCTTATCCCGTTGGTGACGGCAAAGGGATGCGCGGCGCAAGAAATTGCGTTCTGGCTCTTTATTTCATCAAGCGTCTCTTCAAGAGTCATGCCCGGCTTTATTCGGTGATGCAGCCCATATGCAAGGACATGGCCTTGGTTGTCTATGGTGATCTCCTCTGCAGGATAAATCTTGATCGAGTCGAACTTGGCATGGTGGTTCTTGTAATCAAGAATCTGTGCGTAGCCGTCAAGCGTGTTGTGATTTGTCACGAACAATACCTCAATTCCCTTTTGGAGCGCGGCGTTTAGCTGGTCCTCGATCATGATGCCGCAGTCAAAGGGGATCCTGACAGAGGAATTCTGGTAGTTAGAGAAGAGGTTATGGCAGTGAAGCTCTGCGTTGAGTAATCCGGTCATTCTAATTAACCCTTAACCAGCACCAAGAAGCTCCTATGCGGCTCGCCCATATATAGCTGTAAGTCTGCGCCGCTTACACTACCGCCGTCGTATATATTCACTTGAAACGTGTGGAAGAGGAGCTTGTGCGGCTGGGGCTGGAGGAGAAGACTGAGCCTCAAAATAATTAAAGCATGTTCTCCCATCTCGAGTGTCTGGCTTGCTGCGCTCCATTAGGCTGACCAAGTCGTCGGCCATTTTCATGCTTCTCGTGTTCGCTCCCGTCGCCGTCGCGCTGGACTATGTACACGCTGACCATATTGTCTTGTTCATAGTGGCGGCGATCGCGCTCGTGCCGCTGGCAAAGCTGATAGGCGATTCGACCGAGCACCTCTCGACCCATTACGGGGCAACCACAGGCTCGCTCCTCAACGTGACATTTGGCAACGCGGCCGAGATAATCATTGCAATAGTGGCAATTAATGCGGGCCTGCTGGACTTGGTCAAGGCCTCAATTACCGGTGCCATTCTTGGCAACATCCTGCTGATATTTGGCCTCAGCATAGTATCGTCGGGCTTTAAGTATAGGGAACAGGTGTTCAGCAGGGAGAATGTAGGCGTCCAGTCGTCAATGTTATTTCTAGCGGTAATCGGCCTTGCGGTGCCAACGATCCTTTCATTTACTGTCTTGCCCGGTTCTGAAGATGGGCAGAAAGTCCAGCTGCTGAGCGATTCGCTTGCCGTTATCCTTATCGTAGTCTATGCTTTTGGCCTAGTCTTTACCTTCGTTACTCACAAGCACCTGTTCGGCCAAACCCGTGAGACCGAAGAAGCGAATGTCGATGCTGGCAGGAGGATGGAACACGATGATGCTGAAGCTGTTGACTCAGGCCAGTGGAGCAAGAAAAAATCTTTTCTGCTCTTGGCAGCCAGCATGGCAGGAGTGGTTGTTGTAAGTGAAATTCTTGTAGGCTCGGTGGAGCAGACAGGCGAGCAACTCGGCTTTGGCGAACTCTTTGTCGGGGCAATAATAGTCGGAATTATTGGCAACGCGGCAGAGCACAGTAGCGCAATAATCCTTGCAAGGAAAGGCAAGATAGAGCTTTCAATAGGCATTGCAGCCGGCTCTGGCACCCAGATTGCGCTATTCGTGGTTCCAATACTGGTCTTTGCAGGAGTGGCACTTGGTCAGCCTTTTACCCTTGTGTTTACGCTCTACGAGCTGGCTGCAGTGTTTCTAGGCGCGATAATCCTTAACCTCATAGTGCACGACGGAAGGAGCAACTGGTTCGAAGGCGTAATGCTTACCGCAGTCTATATCATAATTGCGATCGGCTTTTTCTTCATCGGATAGAAAGGGAGTAAAGGAAGAGAGTGAGCGGGAGAACAGGAGAAGAAGAAGATGATAAGAAAAGAGATTTTTCTTGTGTGTATGTGCGTGTGTGTCGGAAGAAAGAAAAGAAGAGGAGATGAGGAGAGGGAGGAAAGCCTAGTCCTCCTCGACCACCACAGTTCCTACCATGTTCGGATGTATTATGCAAAAGTACTCGTACTCTCCGGGCTCATCGAATGTATAGGAGAAAGACCTGTGCGGCCCCAGATACCCAGAATCAAACTCATCCCCGGCATCCTGAT
>DATEIL010000295.1:0-17763 GCA_035279085.1 Nitrososphaera sp. | reverse complement strand
TCATTCGGGCATAAACCCTAAAGCTTGAGTAAACTTTTTCTCTATCTACCTACTTCGTAGTTTTTGCATCAAAGTGAGCAATTCTTTAATGGTTATTGCCTTCCCAAAGGAGTTTCCTCCCGTAAGAGTTGGGACCCTTTTGTTGGACCAGAATATTTTGATTACAGGTCATGCAAATGGTTTTGTTGTAAAGTGGGATATACCAAGCGGAGAATTTGCTATTTTATTCAAGTGTGGGTCGCCTGTCGAGACAATATCAAAGTCCCAAGCAAATGAAATTGCCGTTGGATGCAACTCTGGTTTATTGTTCACGTTTCCGGTGTCTAACCCTACAGAACAAACCGTTTTACAAGAGGCTCAATATACCAAAGCTTCAAGAGTCTGGCGATCTACATGGGTTTCGCGCGACAGTCTCTTTGTTAGTTCGACTTATGGCGTACTAAATGTATTTCAGAGGCAGGGTGGGGAATGGCAAAGTTATCAACTATCGGGACATAGTGATAGTATTTTTGGAGTTGATGGTTCGAATGATACTTTAGTTGCCTCGGGCGATTGGAGCGGAAAAATAGTAATACGTCAGTACGTAGACGGCAACTATCAACACCTCGACAATGTGAAAATCCCTGCTACTGTGGAAGGAATATCCTGGCATAAGGATTCTACCTTTGCGACGGTCGATGAACGCGGCCACATTAGCTATTTTGAGCCGGATTCTGAATCACCAGAATGGAAATTAGTCTTCGAAACGGATACCGCGTCTAGCAGAGGTAATTGTGTTCTCCTAACAGAGGATGGAAAGTCAGTTTTCGCAGGAACAAATACGGAGTTAATACAATTTGACGTTGACACTCAGCAAGTCAAGAACTTCCCAATATTGCAAACAAAAGCAATCTTTTCACAAACCAATTTCATCTATGTACTCACGGCAACCGGCCTACTGTCCTTCGAAAGAACACCAGTAATCGTTCCGGAGGAGTCAGTAAAATACCAATATTCAAAGGTTAGCCTGATAGGACATACTGGTTCAGGTAAAACAACGCTTTGCAGTCTTATTACTTCGGGAAAAACTGAGAATATCAAAACTACATTTGGTAAACGTATCTGGAATTGGATCCTCCCTTCAGAAGAAGGTGTGCCTGAAAGAAGAATCGTATTGCATGATCACGGAGGACAGGAAACTGTGCTCGATACGTTCCTTCCATTCCTTGCAGATTCTGACGTAGTATTAATTTTCTTCAAAAGAACTGACATCGTGACATTTCGTAACGCGCTCAAAATCAGGGATGAGCTGGAAGCAATCGTAACTTCGAAAACCAAGGTCTACTTTGTTGAGACTTTTATCGATCAAGGAATCGAGGAGTTTGACCGCAAGAAGCTGAATGAATTAATCGCACGTGGGAAAATTATTGATTGTCTCCAAGTGAGCCCCACGACTGGAAACGGTGTTCAGGAATTCAAACACACAATCTCTGACACAATCAATTGGAATTCCATGAGAACCATGATCAGGTCTGAAACTGTTGAGTCTGTTGAAAAGAGTATCAATGCTTTGATCGCTGAGAAAACCACCGTGATTCCTTTTGCGAATTTCAAAGCATTTCATGAGAATAACACGACACACCAGGTGACCACAAATCATCTGAAGTTTCTTTTGAGCAATTTCAGTACTATGGGGTTGATCGAATACTATCCTGAAGTGCTCAATAGCATTATTTTTAATGATGAGACATACAGCAAGCTCCGAACAAACATCCCTATACTAATAGAGCAGAAAAAGGGGATTCTCTCGATTAGCGAGATAGAAGACTCGTTCGGAAACCCTGATTATGTAAAAATGATTGATCAAGTGTACCTCACCTACGGCCTGGCCATAGAGAATGACAATTTGAGAATTTACCCGGGCAAACTTAAGGATGTGATAGATGAGATTTCAGGACCATACAAGAAACTTCTGGATAATGCAAAATTCAGTGAAGAAAACGTCTATCCTAAACAGGCCATTAGACCAGGTCGTTTGTTGAAAGCGCTATCCGACCTCGGTCTAAAGTGCATAGATGCTTCCAAATCTGAGGGGCTTTTTGCTTGGGAAAGGAATGCATGTATCTACTACAAGTACGAAGAAGCTGGAAATGCACTTAAGGGATACTTTCTGCATTTCACATTCACAATCGGTGGCGAGAAAGAGTCCGTTTACAATAGACTCAAGGTTGAATTTGAATCAATAATAGATAGGCTATATGGTCCGCGACTATTCGATGCTAGCCCTGATAAATTACGGACTCAGAAATGAAATTTGATGTAGCTCTTTCTTTTGCGGGAGAGCAAAGGAGATATGTTGAGAAAGTTGCAAAAATATTGTCGGCCGAAGGAATAAGTGTTTTCTATGATGAATTCTTTGAATCGCATCTTTGGGGAATGGATCTCTCGGAATACTTGCAAACTGTATACTATAGTGAATCGAGATGGTGTATGATGTTTATTTCAAAAGAATACGTATGTAAGGCTTGGCCCAGTCACGAAAGAAAGAACGCTCTCGCAAAGGATGTGCAGTTGGGAGGTGGATATATTCTACCAGTCAGGTTTGATGACACAGTAGTTCCAGGCCTAAGCCCAAGTATAGCTTATCAAGATGCTCGGATAAAGAGTCCGGCGCATATAGCCGCACTTTTCATCGAGAAATTCGATGCCTCAAACACATAAATGCGAAGAGCATTTTCAACTTACCGATTGATCACTCTCCGTGCGATTCATGTATCATCCGAACTCTAAATTGTTCCCCGCGATCTTCATGTTGCGTGAACCCTCGAGTCCTCCTTGGATTCAAACCAGCTGCGGCACAATCGCTGCAGCCCAGTAACAAAAGTTACTGACACCCCTTGGGCCCACTACTCGTTTGGTATTAGGACCAGCATTTTCTTTTCAGATCTGACTCACGCATCGGAGAACTGTTGGCGAAACCGAAAAATGTCGACAGGTCTATCAGGGATTGCGAGACGGCGGAATCGTTCAAGGCTTTAATGACTGACGTCATTGCCTGCCACTGTACTTCTGAATTATCCAAGCAATCCCGAATGCAATCACCCATGATATAGTAGTTTGAGCGAGTATATTGTCACGGGCAATCCTCAGCCAGACAAACGAAACGAAGAGGAATGCGAAGACTGGCAGAAAAATCAGCAGGGCATAGTCTTGCTCTGCGAGCCCGAAGAATATTTCCGACTGTCTTAAGCATATACTGCATCAGGTGTCCCGAGCAAGATCCGTTTCCGTTTCAGGAGCTTCCTCTTCTACATTATTCCTATCTGCTTCATAAAGCCCACAAGGTCGTAGAACAATCTCTCTTCCGTTATCTTGCCGTCCTTCCATTCGGCCACGGTACAGAATTCCACCTTGAAACTTTTGCCAGTAGGAGGCATCGTCTTGTCGCCCATCTTCAATTCTCCCTTGAACGTACCAGTGAAATCAGCAACGGAACAGGTAAAATCTCCGTTCGCAAAGAAGATCTTGTAAGGCCGGTTGCTGACATGATTGTCCGGAAAGCTCTTGAAAAACTGCGCAGACTCCTGCCTGTGGTTCTTGACTCCTTTTGTCGGCTCGGGCTGCCCGGGCCAGAATACCAAGCAGTTCTCCGCATGCCTCTGCTCGAACGTGTCCCAGTCCTGAGAATTCCACGCGTCGTCCAGCGTCTGCATGAGTTGCATGTTCTTCTCTTCTACTCCCATGTCAATCAAAACAAATATCGGATCATTGGCTAATAAGGCTGCCTGTTTTTTCAGGCGGGCCGTGGAAATGACGCATTCATTTGTTGGTCGCATGTATATTAGCCTAGGATCAATATTTGCAGGTATGGAGAAGAATGAAACACAAAACCTTCATCCATTTCACGCAGAAGTGGCCGGCAGGCGGAAACCGGATTTTGAAATTAGCGGCATTATTCTGAACAGGTGGTCTCCAAGGGCAATGTCGGCGGAGGAGCTCCCAGACATCGAATTGATGGGCCTGTTTGAAGCCGCAAGGTGGGCACCATCATCCTTCAACAACCAGCCTTGGCGATTCATTTATTCGAAAAGGAGTACCGAGCACTGGGATAAGTTTCTCCGGCTGCTTAACGATTCCAACAGAGTCTGGGCAAAAGACGCGGCGGTGCTGATAGTGATAGTGTCAGGCCAGAACTTTGAGTACAATGGCAAGCCGGCAATAACCCACCAGTTTGACTCAGGAGCGGCTTGGCAGAATCTCGCGCTGGAAGCGGCTTCAAGAGGGCTGGTGGCCCACGGCATGCAGGGATTTGACTATGAAAGGGCAAGAAAAGAGCTAGGCATACCCGACAGCTACGACGTAATGGCAATGGTTGCCATAGGAAAAAGAGGCCAGAAGGAAAGCCTTCCTCAAAAGCTTCAGGAGCGGGAATTTCCAAACGATAGAAAGCCCCTAGGCGAAATTGTGATGGAAGGCAAATTCAGACAATGAAGATAGAAGCAAACTCAAAGACAGATAAATCAGGCAGGTCAATATCACGGCGGATTCAATCCGTATATATCGGAACGCCACAACATACTGCATGGCCTTTGCAGTTCGGAGTTTCTGATTGATATGGCGTCAAGTGCTAAAGCCTCAGGAGTATCTGGCATACATCATATCACTGCCATAGCCAGGAACCCTCAGCGAAATCTCGATTTTTATTCCGGGACCCTCGGGCTGAGGCTGGTCAAGCGGACTGTCAACTTCGATGACCCCACTACATACCATTTTTACTACGGCGACTCGATCGGGCGTCCGGGCACGATCCTGACGTTTTTCCCGTGGCCAGATGCGCCCAAAGGCTATCACGGCACAGGGCAGGTGACGGCGATATCATTTTTAATATCTCCTAGCTCGATGGACTACTGGATCGACAGGCTTGAGCGCAGCGGCGTTTCGCTGGACGGCCCTTCAGAGCGCTTTGGAGATAATGTTGTGTCGTTCCTTGACCCCGACGGGATCGCCGTTGAGCTTGTTTCTCCCAGCAAAACAGGACAGGTCGTAGAAGAAGCTGGAGTCTGGAGAGAGGGTCCTGTCGTCCCCGAGCATGCCATCAGAGGGTTCCACTCGGCGACGTTGTCCGAAGAAGGCTACGAGCGTACCGCCTCGCTTCTAACCCGCACAATGGGCTTCAGGTTAGCTGCGGAAGACAACAAGAAAGGCAGGTTCCGTTTCATATCCAGCATGAATCCTTCTTTGGGCTCGACAATCGACATTTTGTGCCAGCCGGCTACATCCAGAGGATATGGTGGGACAGGAACCGTCCATCACATTGCGTGGCGCGCGGCAGACGACCGCGATCAGCTGGACTTGCGAAAGAGAATCATCGAGGAGGCAAACCTCAATCCGACTCCTGTGATGGACCGCAAATACTTTCATTCCGTGTATTTCCGCGAGCCTGGAGGCACCCTCTTTGAAATAGCGACGGATCCGCCGGGTTTTACAGTAGATGAAAAGCTCGAAGACCTAGGAAAGCAGCTGAGGTTGCCAGAATGGCTTGAGCCAGTTCGGGGTAAGCTGGAACAGCTGCTGCCGCCCCTGAAGATGCCAGACAGCGAAGCGGTGAATCGCCAGAAAGGACGTGTCGCATAATGTCATCTGCGGACGACACCCAACAACAACGACTAGACTTTGCACATCGCTTTGTCAAGGCAAAAGATCAGGGTATTGAAGGAACCACCTTGCTTCTTTTGCACGGGACCGGAGGAAACGAGGACGACCTTTTGCCACTGGGGCGACAACTCGACTCTAAAGCGGCTTTGCTGAGCCCGCGTGGAAAAGTTCTGGAACGCGGTGCCATCACGCGCTTTTTTCGCAGGCTGGCAGAAGGAGTGTTTGACTTAGAAGATCTCAAGTTTCGCACAAATGAGCTAGCAGATTTTGTCAAGAATGCATCAGAGGTGTACGGGTTTGACAGGAGAAAGGTGATTGCGGTGGGCTATTCAAACGGTGCCAATATCGCAGCAAGCATTCTCCTGCTTCGACCCGAGACGCTGTCGGGTGCGATACTCTTTCGCGCGATGGTGCCGCTTGCTCCAGACAAGATGCCAAACCTGTCCGGCAAGCAAGTTTTCATGTCTTCGGGATTGAGGGATCCAATTGCCACAAGAACCGAAGCCGAGAACCTATATGGCCTCCTCAAGGAGGCAGACGCTGACGTGACCTTGCAATTTCAGGACAGCGGCCACGAGCTGACCGAGGAAGACATTCAGTCGGCAGGAAAGTGGCTAGGAATCACCAGGTAAGGGCCATCAAGTTTGCTGGAATCACAGGGTCATGTGCGATTCTGACACGGCATAATCAATTCTTTCTGGCATCTTTTCAAACAGTGGCTTTACTCTCTCCACGAGGTTCGCAAGGCTGCCGCTCGGCGCAGAGTAGAAACTGTCCATCTCATCTTTTTTCTCCCAGAATGTCAGGACGATTGCATCCTGTGGGTCGCTCATGCTTTCAAGTATGACGTGACCTTTCATTTCCCTTACTTCTTTTTTTATACTGGCGAAAAACTCACGGAATATCTGTATACCTTCCCCTCTGGCTTCTGAAGACTTGAAGCGAACCATGTTGTATTTGGCATATCCAGTACTTGACATATAGATGTCGAAGTGTGAGCCAATTTGACTATTAAGCATTGACCAGTCCAGCGCTCCATCGTCCGTCGCTCAGGGGGCGGCATCGGTCAATAAGATCGTAACTCTAAGTGACCCCGTCTATCGACCATGAAACGTAGATATTCAACTGCTGCGTAAATAGGGGGTGTCGCGCCCTTCAGGTCAAGAATCGGACTCTGTGACCGGGAAACCGAGGATCATTCCTGCTACAAACGGCCCGCTGTACCTGGTAAATTCCCAGCTGCCTGAAAGGGTAGAAAACCTGCAAAATTCAAGGGGCGAGGCGATCTTCAAAATCTCGAGTATAGCCCTGTGCAGGTGTGGCGGTTCCAACAACAAGCCATTTTGCGACGGCACCCATTCAGCTCTTGGTTTTTCCAGCGAAAACAAATCGCCTCCGCAGACAAAGGACAGGCGCAAGGACTATGTTGGAAAAAACATCACGGTTCACGATAACAGGAGGATCTGCTCGCATTCGGCAGAATGCCTCAGAAATCTCGAATCGGTTTTTCGCTTGGGAGAAAGGCCGTGGATAAATCCAGACGGTGCAACGACCGAGTCGATCGTCGAAACTGTAGGAAAATGTCCGTCCGGCGCACTGAGCTATTCGGTTGACGGGATCGAACATAGAGACCCAGAAAGTAGAAAGCCTATGGTCACGGTGGAAAAGAACGGGCCTTATCGCGTTGAAGGAGGCGTCGAATTGGTCGGTGTTGGCAGTTGGGGGGAGGGCGCGTCAAGGGAGCATTACATGCTCTGCCGCTGTGGGGCTTCAAACAACAAGCCGTTCTGTGACGGAACCCACCTACAAATCAAATTCAAGGATCATAAGAATTAGCGCGCGGACCGGTAAACAGCCAAGATGCCTACCGGGACAAAGAGGATTGGATTTAGCGACATGAACAGGACATCTGTGGAGTAGCTTCTTGAATGATGGAGGGAAGGGCGATCTCGGTCCCAGAGAAACAGTAGCCAGTCGTTTCCCTGACGGACTTTTAACACGTCACATATTACTGCAGTGGCAGCATTCCAATCATCATGTAAAACTGTTCAGATCCTTTCTCACTCCTATTGCAATTGTTATGCATCGAATCTCTGGCCGATTGGTTCCGATATTGCCAAGGGAGCTTCAACCCATCACAAACCCGCATCCACCAGAAATCTTTTTAGCAAATTAGCCGAATTTGGATGTTGAAACCCTCAAAATAGTGCTTTTGGAAGTACAGGTACCCCCGGGCTCATTTTTCTCGTGAGTTCAATCGGTCGCAAGTCTTGTTCAATTCTATGAGGAGCCTTTGCCTGAATTTTTATCCCAAGAGTGGCAGTCGTACAGAGAGAATTACATCAAGTGCGCAATGTCAGATCTTTTGCACATCGAATAATTCTCTCATCCTTTCCTTGCGGTGGCTAAAGATGGGACCGAGTCTGGACATTATGATGGCTTCTAGTATCCTTCCAATGACACCGTAGCGACATTCAAACTTTATCTCGTCGACAACCATAGTAGTCGTACCGTCAACGGATTCAAGTCGGTGGACATGGGTCCAGTGCTTCAATAACCTATCTCCTGATATGGCATCAACTAGTTCGTACGGCTCTGACTTTATGATAGAAGCATGCCATGTCCGTCTTACCATAATGTCAGTCGACAGCCATACCTCGGTTCCGGCGGTCAGTCTGCTGTTTGTTGCCTTGATCAGGGTTTCGTTCAGATCCTTTGGCGAAATGGCTTCGAAGTGTGCGGGATCCATCAGGAAATCCCACACTTTTTCAACGCCAGCCCGGACAGTGAACGCTTGACGAAATTGCTTCAAAATTATCTCGCAGGCCTTTTCAGAGGGAGGCATGTCCCGATTATAACTTTGTTCTCCAAGTTGCTACAGGTTATTGATGACATTATATGCGGTTTTTATGACGCCTACGCTGTATACACATGGTATGAGTAATGAGAATCCTGACCAAGACAAGCTCAGGCACTGCCCGCTTTGCGGATGCACCGAACATCGCCTGATAGGATGCCACCGCCACAAGGAAACGCACGTCAAGGGACCTGACGGTAGATGTATTGTGAAGAGCTAGGTGGATTTGAAGGTGCGTGTATGTGGCATTCTTCCCGAATTGGCTCAGAACCAAGCAGACCTGCATCCTCTAAACAACCAAGCAGAAATTGAAGTATGTACACAAACTGATTAGGGGAAAAGCAATGAGAAGCCCGAAGCCAAGACTTTTGTGATACTATGTGCCATCTTCAAAGCTGACCCTCTGAACACAACACTCTGCAGTTTTTGAACCCAAAAGAATTGAGGAGTTCAGGGAGGCTACCTATGCATTCCCCTTACTTGCGGACTATTTCTTCCATAATTTCTAGGGCGGGCAATCCATACTGTCGCAGAGCATTGCGGGCAATGAGTATAGAATTTGGCATGGCCGTTGTACTGCCATACCCTCTTGCAGTTCGGGCACCGGAGTTCTACCATATAGTAAAACATCTGCAGACAATGATATTTATCAGGTAGCTAGGCAGTTGAAATTGGCGTTTTCAAGAGGTCATGAGTGCCACACTTCACTCCTTGATGCACACGGACATATTTGTTGTTGCGACTTGTGGGGAGAATAAAGCACTGATAGATCTATGTCAGGCCGCTAACGATGTATATAATTAAGGCAAATTCGAGGTATCGGTTGCAGAATTATTGATGCACGCCAGGCAAATTCGATCCGACGCAGAGACTTGACAATATCATATCCATGTTCTCAAAGTTGATGGAGAGATGGATCAACTAATCATATGCATGGTCAGTATCTAGTGTCTCATCCTGTTGTGGAAGCATTTTTGGCTGTTGCGATTCCTTTTGGAGTAATAGCGACTGCGCTCGCCGCATACCGATCCACCAGTTCCTTCTCTGATAGGGAATCAATGATGCCGTTAAAAAGCTCCTGCTTGTCCGGTCCTTTGGTCATATAGCCCAAGTCGCTCGCAACGTTTGAAATTGATACCAGGACAGGCACATTTTCACCATGAGATTTTCTCGAAAGGGTTTCTTCGTATATCTTGACCAGAAATTTCAACTCTGTTTCGGCTTCGTGATTAGTATGTCCTGCATTGAGTCTTGCAAACTGTGACTTGACCTGTTCTTCTGTAATTGCAAGCCATATCTTTCCATCATGATGATCATGCACCTTGTCCTTTGGTATCCTGTAATACTTTCGGTCAATACTGCCATCTCTCACTATGAGCACGAGATCTTCTAGCCCGGCTACGGCTCCTAAATCTGCTCCGTCACCAGTGATTACTGGCTTGTTCACAAAGTCGTTCCAATCAAAGGCGCTTCCATTACCACTTGCCATTCTTAATCTCTACCAAGACGATGACCCATAATTTATTTAAAAAGTTAAGATGATGAGACACGCAGACACTGAAGCGGAGCGCTCTCAAGTCGCAATTTCGGCGGTAATATCCTATTGCGATTGCCTGAATATGTATTGAGGCGGTAGATCCGCAATAACTTTGGTTGATAATGTGTCATGATACCTGACCCTCACGTTTAGTTTGCCCGTATGAAAAGACAACGGATTTTGCAGAGAATCATATCGGGATACATATTGTATGTTTGAATTAGTGGATATAATGTTCGTAACATTCTATAGTGAATTGGTTCAAGATCCGTATGCTGAATAAGGAATCCTCATGTCTTACAAGAGAGATAGACGCACATAAGATCAAGCTGACGGATAGGATTTGAATATCATCATAATAATAGCAACGACAATAGCAAAGACGACAGAATGTACGATAACTGAGGAGGCAAATAAGAACAATTCAGAAGAAAAGGAGTCGCAATAGCGCTTCAATCATGTCACCACCATCATCACCACCATCATCACCTGCTAAAAGCAAGGGCAAGACGATAGAAAATGTGCTTATACTCCAGGGCGGCGGATCCCTGGGGGCTTTTGGCTGCGGAGTGTTCAAGGCGCTTGCAAATAGAAATATCAAGGTCGATATCGTTGCAGGCACCTCCATAGGTGGGGTGAATGCTGCTATTATAGCAGGCAGCGACAGGAAGAACGAGAAGCGCCCTGAGCAGATATTGGAGCAGTTCTGGATGGAACTATCAGATAGCTTTGTGAATTTGAATGGCAGCCCTTTTCTTTATTCTGCTACGGCAGTTCCTCGGATGATGGCACATTCATTATTGAATTATTATTACTATTACAACCATCCGTCTTATTACTTACCTGGAAGAAATGAAACAGGAGAAGGAGAAGAGGAGGCTTATCCATTATCTACAGAGTCTAAAAGAAAAATAAGACTGGACCAGCTAAGATCCTTTACTAGCTCTGCGCTCTTTGGAAATGAAAAGATGTTCAAGCCGAGATGGCTGCCGGAATATGCAAATTCAGACCCGGAATACTTTACGCCACAAAAATGGACTTACCTATATGACCACTCTGCATTGAAAAAGACACTGGACAAATACATTGATTATACGAAATTGAACCCGGATGGAAACCCTGAATCACGTCTCATAATAACTGCTACAAACGTGCTCACTGCACAGCCTCTGGTATTTGACAATTCGAAGCAGCAAATAACACCCAAACACATTCTTGCAACATGCGGCTATCCCTTGTACAATTTCCCATGGGTCGAGGTAGAAGAAGGTGTCTATGCTTGGGACGGCGGCTTGCTGAGTAATACCCCACTAAGAGAATTGATAGCCGCGTCGCCGGTAAACGACAAAAGGATATTTTTGGTGGAGAACTATCCGAAAACAATTGATGTGTTGCCAGGAAACCTTCCTGAGGTTTACCATAGAGCAAGGGACATAATATTTTGCGACAAGACCGAGCATAACGTAACGATGTCCAAGGTGATAACACGCTATCTCAGGTACATTGAAGAGTTGTACCAGATAGTAGAAGAGAAAACGGACCACTCAAGGCTGGACAGAGAGCAGCTCAAAAGAATTCGGCGGAAGTACAAGAAATACAAGGAGCAGCATGGAGCCGAGATAAAAAAGATATTCTACATATCGAGGGAAGAGCATTTTCCTCATATGTACGAAAACGCAGATTTTTCTCCAGAGACTATCAAGAACTCTATTGAGGAAGGCGAGAAGAGGACAGAAGCGGCGCTAGGCATAGCAAGCGGACCATAGCACAGAAAATGATTTTTGAACATGAAGATGCAAAATGAGCATTCCAACTGGCAAGTTGTTATCCATTTCAACCTTGATTGGGGGGGGTTGAAATCAATCCTTAGCGGACGCTTTTAATTCTTCTTGATATGTAGACGTACAAACAATGTGGAGCGTCTTTATGATCCACAATACGTGGGCAGGCGCCATGAAAGTATGGAGGGGCGGATTTACTGGGTACTTTATGGACAAGTTTGTAAAAGCTGTATCAAGCGAAAGATTCCAGATGTTCTATTGCAGCGGGAAGATTTTGCAAAGCTACGTGCCCGTCCAGTCCCTGACGGACAGTGGGATATAGCCCCTGCACGTTCAATGACAATATTCAGGGCACTGTGGCCGTGGCAATAGAGGGCATTGTATAAGGCTCTGAAAATTACCAAACTGCAGTGTTCGGCTCAACAGGTACTGGTAGTAGTAGCAGTTGTTATTCTCGGTGCGAGAAGTGCCGGACGGGTATGGCAAATTTGCACATTATTTTATTCAAGAAGGTGGTGCTCAGCTTTCGTATGTACTTGCAGCAAATCTTTGACCGACTTTTCCATTCGCTTAGTGCGACGTCTTGTCAAGACCATGTGTTCTCCTTTTTTTGTACAATAGATATTTACTTTCCATCTTTTATCATCACTGTCTGGAAAGTCAGACCTGTAGTGAGCCCCTCTGCTCTCCTGTCGCATAATAGCACTTTTTATGATAGCTTCAGAAACGAGCAAGGCAGATTTGGCCTCCCAAGTCCCGACAAGTTTCCTATAATTCTTAGGATCCTTTGCACGATGGTTCTTGGAAAAAGACTCCTTTTTTAACTCTAGGATTTGCTTTCTTCCTTTCAGCAATTTTCTTCCGTCCCTTACAATCCCTGCATTTTCCTCCATGACTTGTTGCACCTGCCTACGGATTATCTCTGCCTCTTCAACAACAAACAAAGTGGACGCAAGCTTTTTCACTTTATAATCCGCAATTTGCGGCTCTGCCGATGTTCTTCGCTTGATTGTTTTCTTTTTTTCTGCTTTCACTATCGATGCAGATTCACCTCCCGCGATCTTGCCAAATACGACAGTCCCAAGCAGACTGTTTCCACCTAGTCGATTTGCCCCATGTACCTGACCCACGATTTCGCCAATTGCGAATAATCCCTTTACGCTTGTTTGGCATTTTGAGTCCACCACGACTCCCCCCATAGAATAATGCGCTGTTGGAGCAACCTCCATTTTCTGTCGCGAGATATCAATTCCTGCAATGCTCTTGAATTGGTCGTACATAGTAGGCAGCCTCTCTAGAATCTTGGCCTTTGGCATGTGAGTCGCGTCCAGCCATACCCCTCCGTGCTTTGTGCCTCTCCCGGCAACTATTTCACTGTATATTGAGCGAGCCACTACATCTCGCGGGCCCAGCTCCATCCTCTCGGGATAGTAGTTTTTCATGAACCGCTCATCCTTTGAATTTAGCAAGATGCCTCCTTCACCGCGGATCGCCTCTGTCGCAAGTGTCCCCTCTGCTTTTCGGGGCCAGACCATCCCTGTTGGATGGAACTGAACCATCTCCATGTCCACCAAATCAACGCCTGCTTCATATGCGAGGGCAACGCCTTCACCATAGTTTTCAAAGTTCCTTGAACTGCTCACCGCGTATACCCTAGAATATCCTCCAGTTGCCAGAATTACACATTTGGCCTTGAAGGTAACGATCCCCTTGTTCTTGAGATCAATACCAACGGCTCCCCAAATTTTATTGCCTCTCTTGGTGTCCCCCGGCTTTCTTTGCACTTCTTTTGCATCTGAAGATTTCAATAATTTACTGATAAAGACATTATCGACAAATTTGATTCTCCGCAGCCGAACTTGTTTCATTAATACGCGAATTATTTCCTTGCCTGTCCAATCGCCGAAGAAGCATGTTCTCCTGTATGTGTGAGCGCCAAAGAACCGTTGCGTTAATCTGCCATCTGGCTCCCGATGAAATCGAACACCCCAATCCGCAAGTTCGTTGATGGCATCAGGCGCGTTTTTGCAAAGCACCTCCACTTTGTCATAATCAGCAAGAAACAATCCTTCGCGGAGCGTGTCAGCAGCGTGTATCATCCAGTTATCCTGCGGATCCATGGTCCCTAATGCGGCATTGATGCCGCCTCGTGCAAGCACCGTATGCGGGTCCCCTTTTCTGCTTTTGCTAACAATAAGGACTTGTGAGCCTGCATCATGTGCTTCTATCGCAGCGCGCAGGCCCGCAGAGCCACCGCCTATGATAAGGACATCACAGGTGCGACTAGATATTTTGCTGTCGCTGTTAGTCATTTGATGCCCACTTCTTCTTTTTCTTGTTCTTCTTCCTTGAATGTTTCTAGATCATTCCACGGAAAATGTTTGTTCTTCTTGTAATATTGAACTAGTCCTCCTTCAAGGAGCATCTTGCGCATGAATTCTGGGACCGGCTTGGCGGAAAAATGTTCTTGGGTCCTCAGGTTTTCAACTGCAAAGTTGCCAATGTCCACTTTGAGCTCATCTCCCTGAACCACCCTGTCCTTTATCTTAGGAATTTCAAGGGCAGGAAGTCCGATTGTAAACGCATTTCTATAAAATATCCTTGCAAAGCTTTCTGCAATGACTGCCGCAATTCCAGCATACTTTAATGCTACCGGCGCCTGCTCCCTGCTGGATCCTCCCCCAAAATTTCTTCCCGCAACTACAAAGTCTCCTTCGGCTATCTTTTTGTGAAAGTCAGGGTCAACACCATACATAGCATACTTTGCCATTTCGTATGGGTCGTTTGTCCTGCTCTTGAATCTGAAAGGAATTATTATATCGGTATTGATGTCATCCCCAAAGACCCAGGCCCTTCCTTTTGGAGTAGATGTTGCAATCAGAGGCGGCTGAGGGATAGATGAGGGAGGCGAGGGCATCAGGGGCGATGAGTTAGGATTAGCTGTCGTCTTTTGGTCTGCCCCTACTACCGCGGAATTATTGCTGTGGTCAGTCATGCCAGAAGATATCTCCGCGGATCGGCTATCTTTCCCTCTATCGCAGATGCGGCGACTGTGGCAGGCGAGGAAAGATATACGGTAGAAGTTAGAGCGCCCATCCTGCCTACAAAATTCCTAGAAGAAGAGGAGATGCAAATTTCTTCCTCCCCTAAGGCGCCAAGATGAGTCCCCACGCAGGCACCGCACGTGGCATTTGTAAAGACGGCCCCTGCTTCAAGATAAATCTGCACGTATCCCCTTTTGATTGCCTCCTCATACACCTTGACAGAGGTAGGCGTAACAATACATCGGGTGTTTCTGTGCACCTTTCTTCCTCTCAGTATACGCGCAGCAACTTCCAGATCCTCGATCCTACCGTTTGTAGCAGAGCCGATAAATGCCTGATCGATTTCCAACCCTGCCATCTCGTCAACTGAATGGACGGCATCTGGATGGTCTGGGCCTGCAACCATGGGCTCTATCTTGTTGCATTCGATTTCTATCCTCTCGCTGTAATTTGCTGCTTGTCCAGGTTGAATTTCTATTGAATTTTGATTTTTGGACCGGGGATTCTGGTCCAGATATTCTCTGGTTATGTTGTCACATGGAAATATCGATGCTTTTGCTCCACATTCCATGGAAGCATTGCTTATGCAAGCTCGGGAGTCCATGGTAAACTCTTTCCTGAGCTTATCATCTGAAAAGAACCACTCCAAGGCCCGGTAGTTTGCACCATCTTCGCCCATTTTTCCAATGAAATCCAGTATCAAATCCCGGGCGAATATCCCTCTCCCAAGATTGTCAGACAAAACTACCTTAATGGTCTCAGGTATGCGCAGCCAAATTTGGCCGGAAGCCCATATGGCAGCTAGTTCGGTGCTGCCGATACCTGTGGCAAACGCCCCCAGACATCCAGCTTGGCAAGTATGGGAATCTGCTCCAAGGATTGTCATTCCCGGCGATGCGAGATATTCCAGAATATGCTGATGAGAAATTGAACCTTCAACCAGCGGGCAGCCATATTCTGCAGCGAACTCCCGCATCATTGCGTGCAAGTTTGCGACCTTTTCATCTGCAGCTGGAAAAGTGTGATCTATTACCAGAAGCACTTTTGACTGATCGTACAATTTGCTAATCCTCATCTCTTTCAACGACTTGATAGCCAGGGGACCGGTGCTGTCTTGTGCCATTGCAAGGTCCACATCTATCGTTGCGATGTCCCCTGCAGTTAGGCACCTGGGCCTTTTGAGGGCTTGGATGTTACTGCCATTATCCCTCTTGTGATACACCATGTCTGCAGATTTCATGTTCAGCGCCTTCTCTGCAAATGTTAAAGTATTGTCTCTCATTACTTGTTGAATCATATCGGAATTCAACGTCAGCTCTACATTTTGAGAGTTGGCCAATGACAAAATTGTGAAAATAGTTGAGGAGATATTTGTTTTAAGAGTTTGAGTACATCAGTTAGATCTGCAGGTTTGTCAAATTCAATTGAGTGTGAGACAAAGAGAGAGAGCGCTGGACTTTTCATAATGCACCTCCGCTATCAGGATCGGTAGAAGGCATCAGGAAGGCATGCACATGCACACGCCAAGTATATCGCCAGGCATCAATATTCCGAAAATAGAGTCCAACCAGATCCGTCAAGCTATGGCACGGCCGGAGAATCAACAATAAATTCTTGTTTGGGGCAACAACCACACAAACTAAAATTAGACAATTCCTTATATCCACAAACGATGATTAGTGTTTATGGCTACACACGTCACATCCCTCAAAAAAAGCGATTTGCAAGAAGGCAGACCCGTTCGAGTCGATGTTAATGATAAAGCAATCGTTCTGGCCTTGGTATCAGGCAGGGTTTATGCCATGGATGCAGTTTGTTCACATGAAGGCGGCCCATTAGAGGACGGATCAATCGAAGAATATTCTCTAATTTGTCCTTGGCACCAAGGAATCTTTGATTTACGTACAGCGAAAGCATCTCCTGACACCGACTGGGTTACTGACTTGCATTCATACGGGGTCAGCGTTGATGATAAAAGCGGCCTTATCTCAATAGATACCAATTCTAGCGAGCACAAATCGGATATTAGCAGAGGCATCGCAGGGGAACAAGCTGCAGTTGAGGAAGTTGTCGTGCCAGAACGACCGCTGAAATTTGAACTAGAATTGCTAGAGAAGAAGTCGCACGAAGGGACGGACATCATGTCGTTCAGATTCTCCCGAAGTGATGCCCAAAATTTCCTAAATTACAGGGCAGGCCAATACTCTGTGGTTGACTTGGGAACAAAGGAAGATCCAAAAGGACCGACCCGTTCTTTTACGATGGCTTCGTCGCCAACAGAAAAAGAAGCCATCCTGATCACCACTAGGATAAGGGATACACCCTTTAAGCAAAAGCTTTCGAGGCTGGAGAAGGGCACGCGGGTCAGAATTACGGCTCCAGCAGGCAAATTTACTCTCCCCCAAGACCATCAGAAATCCATTGTGCTCTTGTCAGGCGGTATAGGAGTGACTCCCTTTAGAAGCATGATAAAATACGCCACAGACAAGATGCTACCCTTAAGCATAACCATGTTTGATTCTAACAGGAATGAATCAAATATCCTGTACAAGGACGAATTTGATAATTGTGTGAAAGTCAACGAGAATTTGAGGATTATCTACACAATTGCTGGGGAAGGCGAGGCTAGCCTCTCGTCTGAATGGAAAGGGGAGAGGGGCTTCATAAACGGACCGATGTTGGCAAAATATTTGACAAAAGATGATATTGCCAATTCCATTTTTTACATCTGCGGCCCTCCTGGCATGCTAAATGCCATGCAACAACTACTGTCAAAGGAAATGGCTGTGGCCAAAGATAAGATCAAAATTGAAGAATTTACGGGCTACTAGTATACACTTTTTGGCTATATCGCAATCTATGTAGCAAAGATGTGCGCCCAGCGGCAAGTAAGAAAAGTGAAATCCTCTT
>DATEIL010000294.1:0-12255 GCA_035279085.1 Nitrososphaera sp. | reverse complement strand
CAATAACGTGATTATAAAATATATGGTTCATTTGGTTTTTCATCATAGTTTTCTGGCGCGACATATAGGCCGCCACGATCTCTTTGTCTACTACTGCTTTACTGCTACTTCTACTTCTTTTGCCACTCCAGCAGGGGCGGGGAAAAATAAATCCGGCAGGCAGCATTGGCGCGAGCATATATGCAGACAAACATACACACATGCATACACGCACCCACGGAAAAGGTTTAAAGAATTGGCAGGACAACAGCGTATGATTCAATAAAAAATGTCCCTGCATCCTGTGTTCAAGGTCCAAGTGGGCTCCTCCTCGCTGGAGACCGAAGGATCAGAAGTCATAGACATTGCAATCAGGGTAAGCATGGACTCTGCCCCTGGCCATTTTGAGAGCAGCGTGAAGCTGGGTGAAAAGGCCGGAGCCATGTCAAAGGACGACAAGGTCGTGGTTTCCCTTGGATATGGGAAGAATGGAGATCGCGATCTCGGCGTTGTGTTTACCGGCACCGTAGAATCAATCAGCAGCACGGGTCCGAAGGTGATGGTCATGAGCCCCCTGACAAAGCTCTACAGTCTCCGGATAGACAGATTCTACAACGGCCAGTATGCCGGCGACATTGTAAAGGATCTCGCAAAGGAGGCTCAGATCCAGACCGACGTCGTTTCTAACGGCATCAAGTTTCCGTCCTATGTCATCAACAGACACAAGACCGGTTTTGAACACATTGCCGAGCTTGCAAAACTCTGCGGATTTGACTTTTACGCCTCCAGTGAAGGCAAAATAGTGTTTGACGAATACAAGCCCTCTGCCTCGCCTCACCCTCTGGAATACGGCAAGAATATCCTAGAGATCCAGCTCGTTGATGAGACCCCGGCGGCGGATTCGGTCAGAGTCGCCGGCTCAAGCCCGTCCGGGACAAAGGGGGAGGACAAGCACTTCTGGATGACTAAAAAGAGCGTGGAAGATCAGGTCGGAAGCGGCTCGAACCAGGTCCTGATTCAGAACAGCGCCCTCAAGGATCCGGCCACCACAAAAGCAGTGGCAGAGGCCGTCCTGAAAAAGATGAAGGCGGCCACCACTGTCAACCTAAAAATTCTGGGCAACGAAAAGATAATGCTCGGCGACACGGTAAAGATACAAAACGTTCCCCAGGCCTCGCTCAATGGGGAATTTCAGGTGAGGGAGATAGAACACGTGCTGGCTACTTCTGAAGGCTTTACGACAACACTTACATGCAGAGGCGGCGGATGATGCTCAAATACTGCTTAGTGAATCCGGGACAGGGCACGAGCTGCATTGGTGGTGCCTGCGAAACATCATGACAGGAATTATTGACGCTGTAAAAAAAGTGGCCGAAGGCGAGCTCAAAAAAGTCCTGACGACTGAGCTTGGTGTGGTGACTTCTGTCTTTCCACATTCTGATGAAGGCGACAACGACAATTACGAATGCAACGTGAAGCTAAAAGACAAGGACCTAGAGTTGCGCCGGGTCCCCATGATGACCCAGCACATAGGCCTCTCAAATCCATTGCACGTTGGGGACCTCGTGGTGGTCACCTTCATAAACGGCGATATCAACGCGCCGGTTATTCTGGGCAGGCTTTATAACGACGAGGACAGGCCGCCGGTCAGCAAGCAAGAAGAAATCATCTACAAGCCGTCGTATTCCACGAATCCCGACCTGAAGCGCTTTAACCTTGTGCTTCCCGGGTCTGAAGAGGAGAATGTAAATATCGAGCTTCACGACGACATAATGACTACCAAGGTAGGCAAGTCCCTTGTCACGATAAAGCAGGCCGGCATGATAGAGCTAAAGACCGAGCCAGGTAAAAAGTGCATCATAATCCTTGACGACAAGGGCCTTCGGATAGACACAGACGGCGACATTCAGATTCATTCTGGCGGGGCCATGACAGTCGAGTGCGATAAGGACCTGACATTTAAGGCGCAAAACATAACGCTGGAGAGTCAGCAGGCATTAAAACTGAAATCGGGAACCACATTTGACGTAAAGTCCAGCGCTCCTCTGAGCATCAAGTCGGATGCCGTCGGGACCGTTGAAGCAAGCGGCCCACTGACTGTAAAATCCTCAGCAATACTGACGGTGCAAGGGTCGCTGGTGAAGATTAATTAACATCTGCTTCGAGTAAGAGATACTTATGAGCAAGGCGGAGATCCGAAATCCTTCTGGCTCTGATCTAAAGCTTGCGGAATTTTTCCTTGGCGCTGACTTGCAGGTAAACAAGAGCGGCGACGTTGACGTTACATCCGGCGAGATGAACCTTGCCCAGGCCATCTTGCATCGCATCAGGACTTCAAAAGGCGAGCTGGCCGAGCTTGGCCACCCTGAATATGGCTCTTCGGTTCTTGACTTTGTTGGCCAGGAGAACAACTGGATGACCCGGCAGCGCCTGAGGCTTGCAATCCGGGACACCATTCGCCAGGAACCCCGGGTCAAAGAGATTGTTAGCATCGCCGTAAATCCCCGGCAGCTGGCTGTTTCTGGTACTGGCGACAGTAGTGGCAGGGACAATTCTATGGACAAGAAAACAGGCATTTTGGCTGGGAGTGGCAGTACCACCACCGCCGGTTCTTTATCAAATACCCCGTTGGTTGACGAGTCACTGGAAGGCCATGACCTCCGTGAGGCATTTTCAGGCCAACAGCAAGAAGAACCGCAACAGCAACTCCTGCAGGACTCACTCCGCCCAGAGCAGGACGATATACTCAACACAGTCGATATTGACATTGTAATCGTACCTACAGGGTCAACCACCCAGCCGATCCAGATGGGATTTCCCTTTAATCTGGAGGGAGTGTGAGAGCAGAATATGGGCATGGAGAGCCGTCCTAACAACTTCACATTATCATCGTCGTACACTAGAAAGCCGTACACCGAAATAGTTGAGGATATCCTGAACGATATCACAAAGGGGATCGCCAGAGAAAAGTTTGTTTTCAAGGGATCCCAGCCTGACTACCTCCTGTCAGCCCGGCCAAGAGGCATAGTGGAGATAGAAGGCACGTCACGTGGCAGGAAATACGTATTTGAAAAGAATTCCGACTATGCTTTTCTGGAAGAGCGTGGCGTGGTCGCCTGGGGAGGGGGAGCAACACGACCCGACGAAGGAACGGAATTCAAAGTCACCTATACTTTCAAGGACGCATCCGGCCTCAGCGACACAAATCCTGGGAGCGTCCTCCGCACTATTGTCGAAGCCGTGAGCAAGGAGCTGGACTATCTCTACGAGCAGATGGACGGGGTCTACAAGTCTGCATTTGTTGACACCGCGGCGGGAACTGCGCTGGATAACGTGGCATCCCTGATAGGCATTGAGCGCAAACCTGCGACGCGTTCCATGGGCTACGTTACATTCTGGCGGGATTCTGACCCTCCGGACGTCGCGATAAGCAAAGAGACGATGCTGTTCGACGGACGGGATTCTTATCCGCTAAACGAAGGGCCGCTGAAGGCGATCACCTCCGTGAGCGGCATCCTCAAGGGAATTTCATACTCCTTCAACAAAGGCAAGGATTATGACACTGACATTGCAAAGAATTCCCTCGTCTGGCTGCTTGGAGGTGCCAAGCCGGATACAAACACTCCTTTTTCTGTTGATTACATTGTGCACGAAAAGATATTTGTTCCACGCGGCATGCTCGTGTCAACTCCGTCCTCGCAAAAATCCAGTATCATGCTTTTTGAGACAATGCAAGAGGCGACCCTCAAGAGATCCGACAGCGGCAAGTGGGAGACTGATGTGCAGGTCAGGGCGGTTGTTCCCGGCTATCAGGGCAACGTGATTGCCGGAGCCATCGCCCTGATGCCAAAACCGGCTATCGGAGTCGAGCACATCGTCAACAGGTCAAACCTGGCAGGCGGGGCAGACATTGAAACCGACGAGTTTCTAAGGGGAAGGGCGAGACAGGCCCTTGAACTTGCAGGCAAGGCAACGATTGGTTCGCTGAGGACGGCCCTTGAGTCAATAGAGGGGATACAATCGGCGCCGCGCATAAGGGAGAACCCAGACGGCATTCCTGGATTGATAAAGGTCGTCATTGATGGGGGAGATGAGGGAGAAATCGGAAGGGTCATTGAAGATACGCGGGCAGCAGGCATCAGGGTTGAATTTTACAGGCCAAAAATAGTCTCCCTTGATTTCGACCTCATAGTAGTACCCAAGATTGCCAACATGCCTTCTGCCAAACTGGAGGCGCTCAAGGCCCTGATATCTGCCAAGATCATGGAATTTGTATCTGCGCTCAGAATCGATGAGGATCTGGTCTACTACCAGCTGTTGTCGGCAGTTCTGGGGATAGAGGGCGTCCGCGATATCAAGCAAATGACAATAGATGTATTCAAGGATGGAACAAAGGCTTCCACGTCTTCAAAGGAAAACATCGTAGCCAGCGCGGACGAAAGGCTGTATCCACGAATAGTCAACCTGACGTTCCAAGAGGATCTGAATAGATAGATGATGAGATGCAGACAGAAGAGGAGTTTGGACAACACACATGGAGATAACTGAAAAAATAGTTGAACGTCTGCCCAGATTTTACAGGGCAAGAGAAAGGGACTCCCACCTGTACAACCTGGCCGATGGTTTTGCCAAAATTCTATATCAGCAGGAGCAGGACCTGGATCTTGTCCGGGACTCCCACTGGCTGGAATCGGCGCGGGGGATAAACCTGGATCTCCTGGCTTCAATACTTGGGCTCGGCAGGAAATCAAGGGAACCTGACGACGAATATCGGGCGCGAGTAAAATATTCGCTGGCAAACCTCCGCAAGGGGGGAACCGTGGAGGCGGTCAAGACGCAACTTGCGGCCTATCTCGGAACCCAGAAAGACGAAATCATTCTGGTCGAAAATCCGCCCACGGAAATGCAGCTGGAGAAAAGAGTTCTGAGCGGAGATACATGGATTATGAGCAGCTCCAGCATCGACGATGAGGAAGCAACAATCGTAATATCGCTTGAAGATGGCGAGGCAAAAGATCCTTCAATAACCAATCTTGACTCCAATCAAACAATAAAGTTCAAAGGCACCATGAAAAAGGGAGAGGTGCTTGAGATCCGCCGGGGGACAGCGACTCTCGACGGTATTGATGCGGCAGCATCAATTTCATTTGAGCGAGGCAGCGGTGGTCCAGCAGCAGAATCATCATCAGTTGCCGCTAGCGCTGCCCCGGATGACAAGGGCGCTCCAAAAATAACCCGAAAACCGTCTACATGGATATTCAGGGAAGGGCTGACTGACACTCTTGGGAGATTCGACCAGTCAAAATTTGACGAGAATATCTTTTACAGGCCCGTTCCGCCCATACGAGTTACCATCAGGTGGACTGCAAAACTCCTTGCATCATTTGAAGTCAAAGTTTCATCGAAAATCCTGGAACAGAGTAATAATCTGACAAAGCAGGAGCTTGAAACATTAGTTAATGCTATAAAGGCGGCAGGTATTCGTACTTTTGTTACCATAGTGCAAGGCAGTGATGAAATGAGCGTTGTGGAGAAAGTGCCCGAGAAGCCCAAGCCGGGCAAAAGTGCTGGCAGAAGGCCGGGCCGCAGGGAGGGAGAAACCTAGCAGTGTCCTCCTCCTCTCCAGAGATAACGTCGCTGACAAAGAAACCGGGTGACATGATAAGGTCAGAAGACTGGAACAGAATCGTCACAGAACTCATGGCACTGCGTGAGTATGTCAATAACATGGGCGAGAGCATGACCTTTACCGGATTGACCAGCGTCACAGGGGAAGGGTTTGACCTTGACGTGGAACATCCGCCGGGCTTTGGGTATGGTGCACGCGTGGTTGGACTGATTACAAAGCAATGGGTCGCGCCTATGCCGAATAACACCGGCGAGGTCTGCTCGTTTGGCATCACCGATTATTTCGAGACTTTGCAGTACTGGGCCGCGGCTGACAATGGTGACAAGCCGGCCCTCGATGTTGTCCTGGAGTATATCGACGGCACCACCTACAAGGCAGGAGACAAGCTATTCGTCAATAAAAGAGCTAATCTGACTGCAAGGGATCCCTCAGGCGCCAACCCTTATTTTGAATTCTTGACGGCACCATTTGGAAACTGGTACAAGTACCAGATACGCAACAAATCGCCAAACAAAGAAGTGAGGTTCGTCAAGTTTTTCAACATCAACAAGGAGTGTGTTGTCAGAATCGGCAATGTCCTTCACACCCGGTCAAAAATAAAGCCCATGGTCTAGAGCAGAGAAAGTTAGAAAGAGAAAGAGCCTCGTCCAGATTACTATTATTATTACTATTGCTACTGCCGCACGCAGACGGAAAAAACTGGGGCGGCGCCTCGTGCGATCAACAACAGGAACGACAATGTTGGACCTCCTGATTTGCTATTATCCGCAAATCATGACGGTGGGCTCTCCGGAAACGATGGCATTTGGTCCGCCACTGGGTTCCAGGATTGCATCTCCCACTTTGGCCGCGGGCTGGCCCATTATCAGTACAGTCAAGCATCCATTCCCCGGCGTCAATACTCCGCCAACGTGCGGGACATTCCCGTTGAAGAGTGGACAGGTGTGGAAATCGCCGATTCTCCATGCAGGCTTGCCTCCAATCAGAACAGTAGGTGCGCCCGGCCCGGGGGCTAGTGGCGTCCCATGCGAAGTCATGTCACCTATTCTCGCTGCTGGCGGCATAATGATATCCTGCAAGAATTGTTGACAATCGCTGTAACTTAGCCTTATCGGTTCTTTTAGTATTCTATGCCCACACTCACATATACATGCGCAGAAGCATTGTGTTTTCTCAAATTTGTGCGTCAGAGGAGGACAATTACGGCAGCAAAAAAGCCTAACCTGAATTTGGCTGCTGAGTGCCGCATTTGCCGCAAAACGCTGCTCCGGCATCCAGAGGACTGCCGCACCTGACACAGAACGTCTTTTCCTCCCGGAACTCCTTGTATTCTGGCTGTTTGGCCCCGCACTTGTCACAGAACTGCGCATCAGCAGAAAGCGGCTTCATGCAGCTTATGCAGGATTTTGCAGCCTCATTCTGTGTTGGCTGTTTATGCCCGCACTCTTCGCAGTATACAGCCTGTGGCGGTAACAGCTTGTCGCAATTGACGCATTTCTTGGGAGTAGAACCTCCGGGCGGGGGTTGCTTTTGGCAATATGGACAGACGATGGCATCGCGCGGTATGCTTTTTCCATCCCACATGCAGTGTTTGAAGTTTGGTGGTTGGAAGTGAACCTCCCTGATGCCCGGATAGAATACCTTGATTTCAAGAGAAAGTGTACCAATTGTCTGGCCCGGTGCCCCAGTCTTCATTATGGCGATAGGGGAAAGCAAGTAATTCACTTCCACCACGTTCTTTTCTCCACTCGCGCTGGTCTTGAGCAGGCTGGTGACATCAATATCCCTGCGCTCGACAAATTCGAGAGACTTTGCTTTTTTGTTCTGGGGCAGGTCAAGGTTCTGAATGGGTTTATCGTTAATCAAGACAGCCTGCGTGGGATCCAGCTTGGTTCCAAAGCCATCCTGCATGTCAAATTTGAACGAGAGCACGGCCTTTCTCACTTCGCTAAATCCTAGAACCAATTCCTCTCGCTGTGGCGGCTTGCCAATTCTGGTGTCCTTCCAAAGATGAAAGGTCTGGGAAAGTAGTTCGGAAGACACTAGGCGGTCTGCTCCTCTACATGGCTGAAGCCATAACAATTTCTATTCTTTGAAGACATGGCCACTTGCTGTGTATCTGGCAGAATACCCTTTCTTTTAAGGCTTATCCTGTGGAAAATGATTACTGCAAAGTGCATTGCCTCATAGTGACACAGAGAGAGACAGACACACAGGAAAGTGAGTATTGGCAAACCAGCAAATTGCTCATGTTGCTATATCTTTATCTATTTCTTGACCGAAAATAACAACTGCCCGATTTGCTCGCCCTTGCCTCCCAACTGATTGGAAAAGAGCTTTTCGCAAAAGATGAAAAAAAGATAGGAAAGGCAGTCAATGTATTATTGGATTTTTCGACAGGCCAGGCAGAGCTAATCGCATTCCCTCACTTGACTGCAAAACTCGTCAGGGATCATTCTGGCAAAATCGCGGGAATGGTCGCAGGCCAGGCGATATCTGCCATAAAGCAGATAATTCCCGGAGCCGAAATAGCGGATATTATTATTGACGAGGCCGGTGGATATGCCGGCGGAAGGACCGGCGGCAAAGTCAAACAGCTGTTCACCACCGTTCAGGAATCCTACTATGCCCTTCCTTCCTCTCTTATCAGCAAAGTTACTGCGGAAACCATTACCCTGTCAATTACATACGATGATTGCAGAAAGTGGTGTTTAAACGCGGTGCCGTCTCCAGAAATCCACATGTGTCTGCTTGAGGATCTGGATAAGAAAGCGGCTGACAGGCCGGTGCCAATCACACTGAATTTGCCGGCAATGAAGGACCTTGTATTGGTGGATGCATCAGGAATCGAAGCCGTCGTGACAGACGTGGCAATACCCCTGAATTCGGACCCGGGCACTGGAAGCCAGACGCAGAGCCAGAGTCAACTGTCCTCTCCGAGCGTAGTCATTATAGATCCGAGGCCTTCTGTACAGCGGGGCAGGCTCGTGCCATTGGCAAACATAAGCAGGCGGGGTGCCCGCTTTGTTACAAGCAAGGTTCTTGACCAGTGCACCTTTGCACCGTCAACATAGCGCGGAGGTCTGTTCCAGCCTTGTGTGCATGTACTTTTGTACCTATGTCTGTACATGAATTCACGCATACGCGCCCGAGTCTCTCTCGCTCACTTCTCTTAGCACTTACGACAAGTGACTATTCAATCGTGACTGGCAGGCGGGCGGCCTCACCGCCGCCAGGGAAATTGCGATGCTATTTATCTTATGCTAAAATGATTAATAGAAGAACTACAAGATCTATTACCTGACCTGCGAATGATTATTCAGTTGTTCAGGGTTTTTGTGGGTAAGCAATATTCTGGACCATCCAGGCCAAAAGCAGGGTTGCTGGCGTCACGGATATCGTTTCTGGCACTTGCATCAGCACTCCTTGGTTCGATCTTCCTTCCTGTTTTTGACCATTTAGCCTACGGTCAGCAACAATTCACCCAGCCTCCACCGAGCTTTGTCCTTGTTCTGCCCTTTGCCATTTCTGAACCCGCGGATGGCACGATAACCAACGACAATACCCCAACAATAGCCGGAACAAAACCTGCGGACGTCAACTCTGTAAGCGTCTATGACGACAACAGCGGCGCGTACCTGGGCACAGCAACTTCTGATACAAGTTTTTGGTCGCTTACTCCGGGATCGCCGCTACCAGATGGTGCGTACACATTGACTGCCTACCTTCTTACAGGTTGTGAATTTAACTGTCAGGAGGATAGCGTCACATTCACGATAGACACAGTCCCACCAAAGTCGCCTGCGATAACACAGCCTCCCGACAATAATATTACAAATAACAACATGCCTATATTTGCCGGGTATGCCGAAACCGGCTCTGCCAAGGTCGAAGTTTTCGATGAAGGGGCCAAGCTAGGCGAAGCGGCATCCATCTCCTCCTGCTATTCTGACTATGCTTCAGATTCTGCCTACTACTCACTGTCCATTTACGTGCCAAGTACAATTAGCTGGTGCTTTATTCCCCAGTCTCCACTCTCCGAGGGACTTCATGAGATAACCGCAGTCGCCACAGATGGCGCAGGCAATGTTTCGCCGGAATCTAACATGGTAGAAGTCACTATTGATACGACTCCGCCCCAAACCAGTGCGTCCCCGGCTGGCGGCGGTTATGCTCTGCAGCAGCCAATCACGCTGTCATCGAACGAACCTGGTGTTATTTATTATACCATTGACGGCACCATGCCAACTACCAGTACGAGCGCGGTATATGATTCACCAATAATTCTCGCGGATCCCTCTTTATCCTCCCTTACCCTGAACTTTTTTGCAATAGATCTGGCAGGAAATTCAGAATCAGTCAAGACCGAGTCTTATGTGGTATCCGCGGACAACAAGGGCCCTGACGGAAGTGTGGAAATAAACTCCGGCGACACGTACACTGAAGTCCCTGAGGTAAATGTAGAACTAGTCTGCAATGACCCCGAATCTGGTTGCAAGGCAATAACCCTGGTGTGGGAAAACAAGGACCTCAACACAAGAAGCACGGCTATTGATGCAATTGAAGATGTGAGCGTGTCAGCAGGGGCTGCAGGCAACAAGTACTCGTTTACCGCCTTTGAAACAGGACCCAACACAGGGACATTTGCTTTTACTTTTAGCAATGATGACAGCTATGGCAATAACTACCTGGGCTTTGAAGACGGCGAAGAAATAGATGTTTCAGATCTCCCGCTCTCGGCTGATAACGGCACCAAGTGGGTCAGGGCATTGTTCCAAGACAGCTCCGGCAATACTTCCCAGGATGAAGACAGCATAGAGCTGGGGGCCGGTAGACAGCCCGGCGTTGATCCATTTCCTCCCGTAATATCGGAACCCGTGCCCCTGGTCAAGCAGGCAACCGGCTCGCTGACTATTCTGTCCCTGGAGCCTCCCAAAGTGACTGACAACATGGATCCATCGCCGAAAATAACCAGCGATGCGCCGGCAAATGGATTTCCATATGGAACGACAGTTGTGACGTGGACAGCAACTGACTCTGCGGGCAATACCGCATCCGCAGAACAAAAGGTCACAGTGGTCGGGGTGTTCATAGATTCGATAAGTAATGACGCTCCGTACTGGGAACAGGATTTTGTCCTTGTCTCTGGAACCGTTGAAGGTGTGGACGGGGGGAGGTTCACTGTAGCAGTAGACTGGGGCGATGGGATGTCGTCGGAGGGAATCACCATTACTTCCAGTGGGGAATGGGGGCCAGCAAGGCACAGCTATTCTGCCGATTCCATGCGGGCGGCCTCAAATCGCGAAATAGTGGCCAAATTGGTAGAAAGTGAGGACGATACGGGAGCAGCTAGTGCGCCTTCTACCGTAATCATTCAAAAACATCCGACGAAAATAGCTCTGATCCAAGATGATGATGTGAACTCTTCTGACGAAATTTCAGGAATGTTGGTCGACGCACTAACAGACAGTGGGTTGGCCGGCCAGACGGTCATATTTTCATCCGCCGATAGCACAGAAGCAACCACCACTACCATCAACACCTTGCCTGTCACGACCAGCCACGACGGATCGTTCTTGACTCGCATTGGGACACTGCCTTCCGGCTCTATCCCGCGGGCAGAGTTCACAGGCGACGAACTGTACCTTCCAAGCTCCACAGATGATTCAAACTCTGTTCCTCTGACTATATCGATAAGGGCAGATAGGGAAGAATACCGACTGGGCGATGAAGTGGTAGCAACAGGAAGAGTATCCAAAGTGGTTGAGGGAGAGGTTGTCAATCTTAGACTCATAGCTGACGACGGTTCTATCATAGCCGAAACTTCTGCGCCTGTCATGTCTGACCAGACATATTCGTCACGCTTTGATATGGGCGGCGAAACCCTGACCGGAACATACACAATTGAGGCTCTCTATGCAGACAGCGAGGCTACTACAACATTTGGTTATGGAGCCGCAAATCACGCTCCCGTCGCAGATCCTGGACCCGACGTCAAAATAGATCCCACGACGATATCAGAGGGCTCGCCGGTGGTTCAGCTTGATGGAACAAAGAGTTCGGATCCTGATGGAGACGTGCTATCTTATCAGTGGGACCAAATATCCGGTCCTACAGTTGAACTGCGTAACGCGGATTCGGCGACTCCCTCGTTTACGCTGCCAAAAGTAGATGCAGTGACAGAAGTGATTTTTCAGCTGAGGGTGACTGATGGATTTACCAGCGACACAAAGACAGTCAAGGCCAGCATCCTTCCCCTTGTGGCTCCGGCCAGCGATGGAAACGCCACCATCTATTATCTCGCGGGTGGAGGCGCGGCAGCAGTAGCCGCAGGAAGCACGCTTGGCTTCAAGTACTTCCGGCCCAAAAGGCCAAAAGTTCCGCTTCTTCGCTGGCATGTATTTGCGCCACATACAATCCAGGAAGGAGGAAATGCCTACATCGATGTAATAGTAAATAACTTTGGAGAAGCTGATGGCAAGAACATCAAATTAGCAGTCGAGTCCGCAGAGCTCGAATGCGATCCGGGAACAACAATTGAGACGCTGATGCCACTTGAATCGCGGAAATTCTCATTCAGAGTCAGGCAGCGAAATAAGGGTTCTCCAGCAACTGCAAACAACGGCAACAGCATCTCCCGGGTAAGG
>DATEIL010000293.1:0-6903 GCA_035279085.1 Nitrososphaera sp. | reverse complement strand
ACTAATTAAGAACTGTGACATCACATGGGGATGGAATTTTACGGAGATTCGTACAAGGGAAACGACGAACCAATCTTTGTTGGCATTCCGACTTTTCTAAAGCTGCCCTGGATTCGCAGCCAGGCTGAGCTGAAGAAAGTCAAGCCCGACATTGCAATAATTGGAGAACCGTTTGACTTTGGCACCACCATTCGTCCAGGCGCCAGATACGGACCCAGAGCTATCCGCGCGGCTTCCACAGTTCCGTCGCCGCCGTACGAGCACTTTAACATCGAGACAGGCGTCGACCCATTCGGAGTCTTTCGCACCGTCGACTATGGGGATGTCAACATATCGCCAGGCGACGTAATAGAATCCCACAGGAGGATGACTGACAAGGTAAAAGAGGTTCTTGACATTGACGGGATCCCAGTCATGCTTGGGGGCGACCATTCAATAACATTTGCCAACGTCCGTGCATTTGCCAAGAAGCACAAGAACATTGGCATGATCCACATCGATACACACGCCGACTGCGCCCCGCAGGGATTATGCGGTTTCAAGTACGACCACGGAGCGCACATTCGCAGGATTATGGAACTTGGCTGCCTCAAAGGCAAGAACTATACGCTCATTGGACCGCGCGGGTATTGGCCGGGCCCAGATCTCTACAAGTGGATGGCTGATCAGGACTTTCAATGGTTTACGATGCTCGATGTGGAGGAGCTGGGCATAGACCAGATAGCAAAGGAGGCAGCGGACAGGGCAAACGACAACGTCGACGGAGTCTATATCAGCTGGGACATCGACACGTTTGACCCTGCGTATGCACCCGGAACCGGCGAGCCGGAGCCAAACGGCCTGACCTCAAGGGAGGGCATGAGGCTAATGAGACTGCTCTCCACCTCCTTTGACCCCGACAAATTTGCGTTTGACCTGGTAGAAGTCGCGCCAAACTATGATGTCTCTGACGGCAACTCGTACAACGGCGGCATTACATCGGGCCTTGCAAACAGGTTGATAGTAGAGCTCTTGGCCGGGCTGTCGCTCACAAAGAAGGGCCAGACGGAGGGCAAGCCTGTTAGACCAAGATCCTATCGCGGAAAAGGGCACACATACAGCTTTGGTGCTCCCAAGGCGAAGGTGCCAAGGCGCAAATGATCCATGTCCGGGCTACCGTAAAGGGCGAGCCGGACGTGCTTGCCTTTACTCGGATATACGAATACGGCACTGCCGACGAGGAGATTTTCTTCAGCTCAGTTTCCATGATAGAGGAAAAGCTCCGGTGCAAGATGAAGATAAATGTCAATGAGGTGCTAGTGCTATTCAGCTCGCAGTTGGTAAAGTCAGTGAGGGCCGGCAACCATACAGAAGCCATCAAAAACTATGCTGCAAAATTACTCTCCTCAGACAAGGTGATGATAGGCGTGCCGGAAACACTGCAGCAAGTCGCCTTTGAAGCCAAAATAGACAGCAAGCCCGCCATTAGATTCGTTCTAGAAAACGCAATACCTACAAACGGGCAATCGCTTGCAGGATGATATAGGGAGAGAGAGGGGGAGAGCAAGGGAGTGGATAGATACATTCAATGATAGCAGAATCATTCAACCAGCTGCTAGACATGGTGTTTGCCCCGCTTGAGGGCAACATCAGCGCGACGGGGCCACTGGGCATTCTGCTCCTTGGCCTTGTCATGGGCCTGCGCCATTCGATGGAGGCAGACCATGTTGCCGCAGTTTCCACCATCGTGACGACAACTACTACTACAACAACGGCAACGGCGTCCGCCTCCGGCCGGGGATGGCTGCGCCGTGCGCCCATGCTTGGCGTCTTTTGGGGACTGGGTCACACCGCCACTCTCTTTGTTGCCGGGATTATTGTACTCGTCCTGGCAATTAGCATACCTGCAAGTATCAGTAGCAGGCTAGAATTTGGCGTAGGCCTGATGCTCATTTTCCTTGGCGCCACTACAATTACCGGCTTTAATGTCGGCAGGTTCCTCCGGGGAATAATCGGTAGAGGTCAGGCGCACTCGCACAAACACATTCACAGTGACACCGGAGTTGTCCACTCACACGAGCACGATCATCATCACAATAATAATAACAACAACAATGATAATGACAATGATCATCATCGACATGGCCACAAATCCCTCATCGTGGGAATGGTCCATGGCATGGCCGGCAGCGGGGCGCTGATGCTGGCAGTGCTGTCTACCATAACCTCTGTGCCACTTGGACTTGCATACATTGGAATATTTGGAGCGGGCTCTATCGCAGGAATGGCCGCAATGAGCGCGCTGATCGGCCTGCCTTTTGCGCGGATGGGTGGCAACTACAGGAGGACGAGTCTGCTACTAAAGTATGCAGCAGCCATAATCACATTGATAATCGGAATCGGCTTGGTATACGATCTCGCGGTGGTACAGCAGATCTTCTAGTAATAGTGATGCATAGGGCGCTGCTTTTTGCCCAGCCTGTCAAAGTGGTCGTGCTGCTTGTTTCCCCCTGCGTGGGTGTGCTGTGTCCCGTCATCGTGTGTATGCATGTGCACTGCTGGCTTTGCCATCAGGACATCGTCAACCCTTAGCAGCAGATTGGTGACTTCCACCGCGGTCTTTAGAACCTGTTCCTTGACCACTGCCGGCTCAACTACTTCCGGAGACATCTCCCCTATCCTCCTGCCAATAGCGTCCACGCCATACCTGTTGCTGTTGCTGATGACGGAGGAGGTGGTAGTGGTCTTTCCGCTTGTACCTGAATGTCTTGAGCGCAGCAGAGTCATCGTATCCAGTTCGTCCATGCCCGCATTTCTTGCAATGGTGAGTGGAATCTCTTCAAGCGCATCGGCAAACATGCCTACAACGATCTGCTCGCGGCCTTGAATTGACAACGCTTTTTCTCTCACCTTCTTTGCAATCGCCGCCTCTATAGATCCACCGCCGGACACAACTGCAGGGGACTCGATGTAATTGCGTAGCACGCTTAGCGCATCTAACGCAGACCTGTGGCATTCGTCAAGAGTCCTCTTTGAATTTGCACGCAGCAGAATAGTTACAGACTTGGGATTTTTGCAGCCTTCCACAAACACCATCTTGTCATCTCCAACGAGTTTTTCAATGACTCGCTCTGCATAGCCAAGTTTGATGTCAATGTCGGCGTGGTGGTAAGAGTAGTACTGGTGGTGCTGCTGTTGACTATCATTGTGAAGATTGTTACCATGATCATCATCATGATGATGATGGTTGTTATGATGATCACTATGGTGATCATGCTCGTGCTTGTATGCATGTCCATTTCCATGCTCATGCCCATGATCGTGCGAATGCTCGTGGTCCAATCTTCCAGCTATTGTAGCGCCTGTTGCTTTCGAAAGCCATATGAGATCGTTCTCTTTCACCCTGCGAAGCGAAATTATTCCTGCCTCCCGCAGATAGTTTTGGGAGAATGTGTCAATGCCTTTGCGCGAAATCACAACATTCGCTCCAGAGTCCACGATATGTTTCAGCTTGGATCTTACCATATCTTTCTGGCCCTCGGAAAATGCTCTGATTTGATCCGGCGAGTTTATCCTTATTTCCGCGTCGGTCCTTGTCCTCTTGCCTTCCAGATCTTCGTCTATTAGCAGTATCCTTGCTCCTTCCACTACTTTGGGCATCGATGAGCTGTCAATCGTCTTGTCGATAACTATTCCACTTACAAGCTGAATGTCAGAGATGCTTCCCTGCTTCTCCTCTATCTTGATGTCGTCAAGATCGATAGAGCCGGCAGGAAAATTTGCAATATTGCATACTGCGTCAACGATGGCCTCCTCTGCCTTTTCGCCCGCATATGAGAGCGCCTTTGACTGGAGGCATGTTCGGACAAGCCACCTCATTGTAGTCTTGTCAGAGTTGACGCATTTCTCTGAAATCTCCGATAGCGTTTCAAGTGAAATTTCAAGGCCTTTGGAATAGCCTTCTGCAATGGTGGCTGGAGCAATTCCCATGTCAAGCATCGCTTCGGCCTTTTGGACAAGGGCACCTGCCAGAACCACCACTGATGTTGTGCCGTCACCTACTTCATTGTCAACGGCGTTGGAGGCTTCAATGATGACTTTGGCTGCGGGGTGTTCAACATCTATCTTGCGAAGAAGCGTGGCACCGTCTTTTGTGACGGTAACCTCTCCCAGAAGGTCCACAAACATCTTGTCCCTGCCCCTGGGGCCAAGCGAATTCTTGACCAGTTCTGCAATTAGCCTGGCTGCAAGGAGGTTGTAGCGCCTGGCCTTGTCGCCGCTGCTGCGCGCCACGCCGTCGCCAAAAAGCTGGGATCTAGATGCCATATGAAGATGCGCTAGAATATTGACAGTCTATTATAAAAATTGGATGCTATGTATTGCAGTCATTAGGATGCATTCTTCTCCTTCTTCTTCTTATTCTCCTGCTCCTCAGCCTGCATTGAATTACTCGCCGCAAGCGACCTGACTATCTGAGCAATGGACATTATCATATTCTCAACCCTGTCTATAGAATCGTCAAGCATTCTAACGACAAGCCCGCAGTCATTTGGAAGCATCGAATAGCCTGCAAGCAGCGGACTCTTCTGGACAGAGCTTCCTATCTCTTCCTCGACCCGCGCCCTGATGCTAGGATCTACAATTGCGTAAACCGTCGACCATATCGCCTTTCCGCCGAACAGCCGTTCCAAGGCGTCCCTTCCGATTCGCTCCGGCTCCATGTTGCACACGTCGCTGAAAAGCAGTCGGCCATCAGGGTCCGTTGCCTGTAACCTCAGGTAGCAGGCGTCAAAGTCGAATCTTTCTCCGGATGCAGTCCGGCCAGCGGCCACGGTCTCCGAATATACCACGTTTGATGCATCACCGACTGTGATGGAAACATCCTGGCAGAATCGCGATGACCCAAAAGGTATGAGCTGCCGGGGCAGAAATTCGACATAGCTCTTTCTGCCTGCAGAAATTCTGACCCACTGCGCTGCAAAGCCCTTGTCCATTCGGTAGATCTTGGTTGCAGACTGGGTCGTGATCCGCGACATCGTACCGCATCCAGCGTCCAATTCGATCTCTAGCCTGTCTCCCTGCAAGACGCCGCCTGCAGAAGACATCAGATAGATGTGCGCCATGCCGGAGTATTTCACGTCGGGGTACAGCGCCCTTTGCACGAGGAGGGGCGCCTCGGTGCTCAGCTTGGCAATGCCTGTTTTCGATGAATTTGCTTTGTGCAAAAGCTGTATGCGGGCACTTCCCGACGTGCCATTGCAATTATTGTCGCCGTAATGTCGCTCAAACCAGCTTGGAACGAACCGAGTCATCGCTTTCTTCTTGCTGCCTTTCTCTTCCGCTCAAGCGCAGGAGTTGTTGAGGGCGACGACCTGTCAAAAAGCAGGCCGTCCTGCACGTGAGCAGCGACTCGCTCAACTCCATCTCCTGTCCTGCAATTGACAAACTCGACGGGCTTGCCCTGTCTTACAGTCTTTGCGTCGCTTGACATGCGCGACAGATCTGCACCGACATGCGGGGCAAGGTCTATCTTGTTAACGACTAGCAGGTCGCAGCTCTCGATGCCAAGCCCGCGCTTTCGGGGGTACTTGTCTCCGCCGGCCACATCTACAATGTAAATGAAATAATCTGCAAGTTCTGGGCTGAAGGTTGTCATGGTGTTGTCGCCTCCGCTCTCTATGATTATGAGGTCCAGCGAGGGATCCTTGCGCTCTATCTCCTCTATCACTGCGAGGTTTATGCTCGGGTCTTCCCTGACAGCGGTATGGGGGCAGCCGCCCGTCGCTATGCCTATTATCATATTTTCCGGCATAAGCCGGGCTTCAGTCGCCAATATGCGCTGCATCCTTTGGGCGTCCTCCTTGGAAACAACATCATTTGATATTATGCTGCAGCGATAACCCTTCTTGGCAAGGACTGGAACAAGCCGCTCAATCAGGCGCGTCTTGCCTGAACCGACGGGCCCGCCGATTCCAAGCCGGGGGATCCTCTTTGCCACATCACAAGCCAGAGCCGGGTCAAGTAATAAACATTCTGAACTCGTCGTGCTCGTGCTGCATCTGCAATATCTCTGCAATGGGATTCAGCTGCCATACCTCGTCAAGCCTCATGTCAGGATCGAACGAATTCGCATCATCTGCCAGCCGGTATAGGATCTTCTGTCCTTCGATGTGCGATATGATGCCAAGCCTGACGGCAGAACCGATCATTCCGACGCAGTAAGAGTAGAGCATCATCCTGACGGCACTCCTTTTGGGGATCTTGAGCGCCCAAGCAGCGATAGCCAGGCCAGCCGGATAGGTCCCAGGGCTTTCGCCCTTGTCGATTTTATCTTTGAATTTTCTTGCAAATCCGTTGTTTTTCAGACTCAGGATTGTCCGGACTAGTTGCCTGCCGGATCTCGTGGACGCCGTCCTGACCTCACTGACTAGCTTTATAGAATAGTATCGATTGTCTGCCTCCACCGCCAGCTCAATGTCTCCCCTGCCCGCCGCATCCATGACTGAAGACAGCACTACGGCATCAAGCGGGATGATCTGCAGCTTTAACTGCTGTCGAATGAGCCACATGACATCCTTTGCGTCCTTTATCTTTCCGGACTTGACGAGTGTTTCGAGGCCGCCCGATAACCCAAAGATGCCTGAAGGAAAAAAAGAGTCAGCAAGCTGCATCATGTGGAACTCGTGATCATCATCCATGATGATGGACTTCATCTCCTGTCGGAACAAAAATCTGCCTGGTAATTCGGATCCTGGTGCCCTTTGGCAAGAGCGTCTTGAAAATTTCTGTTTCAGATGCGTCGTTAACGGGAAATGAAATCCTGCCATCGTGCACTGCGATAGGCCTGTGCCGGTTGCCAATCGCGTGTCCGACAAGCGCCGCTGCATCCGCCATTTTCGCAGGACTGTTGCGTTTGCCGAAGGT
>DATEIL010000292.1:0-4237 GCA_035279085.1 Nitrososphaera sp. | reverse complement strand
TCCCAAGAGCATACTTGGCGCGACAGAGGATGAATGCGTATCAGCTGCCAAAGAAATTGGATATCCTGTCGTCATGAAGATTGCATCTCCCGACATTATCCACAAGTCCGACGCCGGCGGGGTAAAGGTGGGCGTCAAGAGTGACGACGAGCTCCGACAGGCCTTCAGGGCAATCATGGAAAACGCCAAAAAGTACAGGGCAGATGCCAAGATAAAGGGCGTGCTGGTCCAGGAAATGGTCAAGTCTGCCAAGGAGACCATACTCGGCGCAAGCGAGGATCCTACATTTGGGCCCGTAATCATGTTCGGTCTCGGCGGAATTTATGTGGAGGTTCTCAAGGACGTGGTCTTTAGGGTGGCCCCGATAGACGGCAGGGAGGCAATGAAGATGGTCGAGTCCATCAAGACCATCAAGCTGCTCAAGGGTGTCAGGGGCGAAAAGCCGTCGGACCTGAAAGCCATTGCAGACTCGCTCCAGCGGCTGTCGCAGCTCGTAATTGACTTTCCAGAGATAAAGGAATTTGACATCAACCCGCTCTTGGTGCTTGAAGAAGGCAAAGGGGCAAGGGTGGTTGATGCCAGAATCATACTAAAGAACTAGGGCTAGAATTTTGTGCCGCATTCTGCACAGAATGCAGAGCCGGTTTCATTTTGGTAGCCACATGATGGACACTTGCCGCCACCTGCCGCCTTTGGCTCGCCGACAGGTCCGATTAGGATGATATCGCCAATCTTTGAAATGCTGTCCCATGAAATTTCCTTGCCGCCTACCTTTAGCGTGATCCGGGCATTGCCTCCAGACCTTTTCAGACCTACTTCCTCTATCTTGCCCATGAGCATGGCCTCGCTGTCATATGCAGACATGCCGACGACGGATTGCATCGGGACATAGTCACCGGCAGGGAGCACCGGGACGGTCGCAGGCTCTGCAGGCACGGGCGCAGCGGCAAAAGATTCTTGCGGCGAAGTCGGAAATTGCGCCGGTGTCTGCGCCTGCATTTGGGATTGAGGCTCTGCCGGCGCATCAAACCGCCGATACTGTGCGATCGTCGCATTGCATGTCTTGCACTTGTATTCGCCTTTTTCAGCCAGTGTGACTCCTTCGCCGAGCTCTTCGTTCGGATTATCGTAAATTATCGATGGGGAGCCCTCGTACTCCTTTTCGCACTTGTTGCAAAAGTACTTTACAAACCTGTCTTCGTCAAGCCGCCCGATCCCGGCAAGGAACAACTCTGGTCCTCCAAGGTTGGCTTTTTTCTGTTCTGGATCCGTTACCCTTGCAATGGCATAGCCGCCCGATCCACGCAGCTTTTTCTCCGCCATCTGGTCTTCGGCCATCATGTTAATTGGGAAGTGTTTCGATTTGCAAGTAATTTAAGTCTATAATGCAGGGAGCCGGCCCTGAGAAATCGCAGGCGCCGGCCAGTCGCGCTATTACACAATATGTATTCTATCTCTGGATTACCTGCACCTGCTCGCCTTCGCTGCTCAGGACCAGCTTGTCCACGATTCCGTATATGGGGCCCGTCACGTTTCCACCTATGCCTGTCGCATCAAAATCCAATCGCACCGCATTGAGCCTTTCAAGCGTGATTACCAAGCTCACGTTCTGTTCCCCTTCGCCTGAAATCATGCTTGAAGAACTTGAGATGGCAATCAAGTTGCTGTCAAACTGGACTGCGGAGGAATTGACCGGCGCAAAGCCGGACAGGCGATAGGAATCGCGTTCGGAACCGTCCGCGGATACTACGGTAAAGTTGGCCTGAAAGGCTGACACGGCAGTATCGTTCACCGACATGAACCATTGGCCTGAAATAATGTGGGGCCCAGTGGAAGAAGAATTAGTAGTAGATGATGATAACGACAATGAAGATCCTCCTCCTTCTACTTCGGCATCATTGTCCGATTCACTCGAGTTTGTTGCCAGTTGTGGTGGTAATATTGACTGTGATAATGGGCTAAGCGAAGCGATTGTTCCGTTGATGGTCAGCATGTCCGCTTCTGGGACATCGGGCTGGTCTGATGCACTCTCTGTCAGTTCGGACTGGGAAATAAATGGCGCCAGGACTGTATCCTCTCCGCCGGTACCGCTCATATTGCTCTCCGGCGGCAGTTGTTCCTCCTCCTGCTCATCGTCTTCTACAGATGGCCCTGCATCGTCTTGGCCAATGTCGGTTTCGTTCATGCTCTCGGCGACATCAAGATAAAATTCTGCCTTGGGCCTGGAATCGTCCAGGCTGGTCTCAAAGAATACCAGATGGGGGCCTTCTCCTTGGAACATTTGGCTGACTGTGTACGTGTCGGACAATTGCAAGTCAGAATCTCCCTGAACCGGGCCCGCGCAGATGCTGAATGGATAGCCGTTTCCAAAGTTGCGGTACCATGCATAGCCTTCTTCACTTGAAGAATTTGCGTCTATCTTGGAACCATTTTCCACCCTGAAACCCAGTGGGTCGGTGTGCAGTGTGAATTGGACCGTAAAGTCCTGGTCCCTATTGACTGGAATTGTCACTTGGGGATTTGCCAATACATCGTATTCTTGATTGCCATCGTCCACAGTAAACGACGTAATCTCTGAAGCGTACTCGAGTCCATGATACATGGCACAACCTCCGGGAGGCGGGCCGTGCGCAAGAGCTGTTCCAGAAAACACAAGCGGGGCCGCCATTATCATCGTAGCCACCATAGCAAGGATAATCGGCAACGCCCACATTTTTTTCGCTAAATATGGAGATTTCAAATTCCGGCTGGAATATCCCCCGCAAGTATATACTGGTTGACGAGCCAAGTCAAGTAGAAAATGGAGTGAAGATTCTGCAATTCATTTTGATGGCATTTGTCAGCCATTGCCATAAATCATTACTTAATATACAGACAATCACATCCATCAGAAGCACACCCACGTGAACGCCGTAGCCATCCTGTTGTACAGAAACATCGTCGCCTCGGTTGACAAGGTATTTCTTGTCTGGCAGGTTGTTTTCCCAGTAGTTTACATCTTTATCGCAGGATACTCTTATTCCGCGCTAATCGGGGGTCAGGGTGTCCCTGTTGGCGACAAGAGCGTGCCATATCCCGCTTACCTTGCGGCAGGGATGATTGGATTCAATGTCATGAATAGCTCGACTATTGCTGGCAGCATCATTTGGAATGACAGGCGAAACGGCATGTTCCAGCAGATACTGGTCATGCCCTTTGCAAGGATGCAATATATCGCCGGAAGCATTCTGACCATAATGCTGATGGGCCTGGCAAGCGCTGGCCTCATCCTTATCGCAGGCACGCCGACCATGGTCGGCAGCGCTGAACCCACATTCTTTGGCTCGCTGTATGTTATCTATGCCCTAATCACTGGCGCAATTTTCTTTGGCTCAATTACGATAATAATTTCTACGCGGCTCAAGAGCAGCGAGGGATTCAATGTCATTGTAAACAGCGTCTTTCTTTTCTTTTCGTTTGTAAGCACCGCATTTTACCCGACGCAGGGTGTGCCTGGAGCGTTGAGTACCGCATTTTATGTAAACCCGTTGACCTACATAGTTGACATTACACGGGCTGGCATATTCAATGAGATCACTCCTTTTGTACACGTGGAAGCGGCAATAATCGCTGCCGTCACAGCAGGGGTTTTCTTTCTCGCCACGTTTTCAATGCTGAGAATGAAAGTCTAGGCCTCTTAACTGCCGCCACTTCCCACTACGCTCAAAAAGACTTCTTCAAGTGAAGGCGGGTTGACGGACACACTCTCTATCTCAACACCCGACTTTGACAGGGACTCTATTACCTTTGCCAGCAGCTCCTGTGCGCCGGATGAGCTGATCCTGATAGTGCCCTGTGCCGGGATCTCTATAACCGCACTCTCGCCTATAATCGGCCTGATCAGGTGGACTATGGACTGCGCCGGCGTATCTTTCAGCCTTAACTCCATTGCCTTGACACCTCCGTGCTTTTGCTTAAGTCCAGTCGGCGTGTCAGTGGCAATTATTTTGCCCTTGTTTATTATGGCTATTTCGTCGCAGAGGTATTCTGCCTCCTCCATGATGTGCGTGGTGAAAAACACCGTGAGGCCTTCCTGGACATGCGATTTCACGTAATCTAGGAGCGTCCTTCTGGCCGCAGGATCCAAGCCGACCGTCGGCTCGTCTAGGAACAATAGATCCATGTCGTGCATGAATTCCCTCGCTACCTGTACCCTTCTGCGCTGGCCTATTGACAGCTCATCGTTCTTTTTGTCTCT
>DATEIL010000291.1:0-8190 GCA_035279085.1 Nitrososphaera sp. | reverse complement strand
CTTACGTGGGCAAGCCCAATGACTGTAAACCCGATTGCAGCGATGTAAAGATAGTCTCTTATCGGGGCTATCCTCCTGCCCATCATGAAAAACGCGACTCCAAACATGACGTTGCCGCCAACCGTGCCCGCCCTGTAGACATAGTTAAACCAGTCCGGCTTTTCAAAATCCAGAAAAGTGCCCTCAAAGTTCTTCAGGATGTCAGGAGCCCTTCCGACTATGTAAAGCGCTAGGATGAGGGTTATTAGGAACCAGAATGTAATCCGGCCCGTTTTGTGATGGTAGTACTTCATTGTCATGGCTGTGGCGGCCCAGCTGAATACAAATGACGCGGTACTTGGAAGCTGATGAAGGTAGTGGTAGGCATCTACAAACTGCGGAGGCACAAAATGAGTTGTCGTAGTCACCGGGCCTACGTCTCTTTTGATAATTCTGCCTTGGTCCGTATTCTTGATGGGATATGTTTCAGCGGGTACCGCTCCCGGGTCGGAAGGTTCCGCTGCGACCTGCAGAAATGCCTGCTTTGCTCCGTAATCAGTGGCGACCGTTACCGCCAGTGAGGCAGCTGCCAGTGCATAAAACAAGAGGAGTATATTCTTGCGGTACAGAGCATACCAGTGCAAGTATTTGGCGCCAAATAGCAGCATTATCGCAGTTGCTCCGGCCGAGGTAATGATGGTAGCATACCATGTCAGATTTTCATGATCTCTATTGAACAGTATGAAGACAAAAAAGCCCAGTAGGGAAAATTGCACAATTGTGATTAGGATATGTATGGTGCGCACCAATTCGGATCTGGTCCTCAGAGCAGCGGTCGCCTTGCCGGCGTAACCCAGAAGAAACCATGATGCGATGCCCCATCCAACCACTACGGTGAGCATAAAGTATAGGGTTTCCGATTCTTCGTCAAATTTTATCGTCGTCTGCCGGGATGAGAGCATGTCGATAACGATTATCCCTATAAGAACCCATGAAACGGCCATGGTCAGCCGTCTGCTCGTCGACGAGAATATCAGTTTATCAAGAGATCTAGGAGCGTGATCCGGTGAGCTCAAGAATTCCTCTAACGGTATCGATTTATTTATCAATACTCAGACTGAATTTGATCTACACTACCAATTTTCCAGCAGATTTATTGTACACGCGCGTGCATATGATGATGCATCGGGTGAGCCACTACTGTGTAACCACAGCCAAACTAACTGTCACCCGCGTTGCACTTGAGGATGCAATGTTGTCCAGCACAAGGTAAAATTGACCCTCCCGGATTGGCCCATTCAATTCACCCGAAGTAGAGTTGGCAATCTGGGATTCAATTATCGTGATCAGCTGCGAACAATCTGCCGGCTGGCTCCCTCCAGGCCCGTCAGCCGACGCATTGCTTCTTTCGCATTCAAACCGGCCCAGATTGTCGCTGACATACACGTTAATTCCACGGACATCCATTTCTTCTTCGCCTCTTTCTCCTACTGTGCTCGCATTGCCCTCAACGCGGAATTGCATTTCTATGGATTCAGCGCCAAATGTGCTTGGAACATCGAACTTTATCGACTCATAACTTTGTGCGGGAATGTCAATGGTTTCATTATTCACAAGAATGTGCCTCCTAGGAGGATTCACAATAGGAGAAATGACAATGATATACAGGAACGCGAGTATCAAGGACACAAGGACAATTATCGCGGCAAGCTGAAAGTAGTTTATCTTTCTTGCACTGCTTAAATCCCTTGAATTGCCAGGAGCCAGTCAATGAACTGTTTGTCAGTGTGTTATTTAAGGCAACTTTCGTTCAGATAGATATCTCACCACTGCCACTACGGCGACATAACGGCAAAATTCGTTGGCAGGGTAATGGGGGGATCGCACTGCACAAAATAAAGAATTCTTTAAATACAAACGGCAGGCAAACTGCTTATGACGCGTTGCATAGCCTTTCATTCCTACAAGGGCGGCACCGGCAAGACCACGATAGCTTCCAACCTTGCCGCCATGCTTGCTTCAAAAGGCTACAGGGTGGCGCTGCTCGATTTTGACGTGTATGCTCCAAGCATGCAGGCCTATTTTGATAATGTGCCCAGAAAGTGGATAAACGACCTTCTTTCAGACAATGCCGAGGTCAAAGAGGTAATGGTCGACACGACCCATGTGGTTGAAAAGCATGTCCGAGGCGCAATGAACAAGGCCGGAAAACTCTGGATAGGGTATTCAAATTCCAGAAAGGAAGAGGTCTACAAGCTTGAAGGAGATGCAGGCAAGCCGTCCGGCGGAAAACTGCAGATTCTCAGAAAGTTCATGCACCTTCGTGAAGAGCTGATTTCAGAATTTGAATCGGATTTTATCATTATCGATACGAGTCCCGGGATAAGGTACTGGTCAATCAACTCGCTTGCAATCGCAGATACGCTGTTCCTTACGCTAAAGTTCGGTGACCTCGACATAGAGGGCACCAAGAAAATGGCCTCTGACATGTACGGATCATTCACGCGGTTTGGTGCAAAGAGTTACCTCCTCCTCAACAGGGTCGCAGGCTATTGTGTTCCGCATACCCCGGCCTCGTCCCATCCAAAGGCCGAGTCTGGCGACCTGCAGCTGGATGACGAATTGAATGCATTGTCAAGAGAGGTAGGGATGGACATGATCTCTGCCATACCATGCTACTGCGACATTCAATTCAAAAGAAAGGAATTTCTCACGGTTCTGGAATTTCCGGAACACCCATTTGCAAAGCAGCTCGAGGAACTTGCTGCAAATAAGCAGATCGCGATCTAGCATTCCATGTGCCGGGGAGAGATATATCTCACTCTCACTCGCTGCGGTGCAAGTTCGATTTACAGTTGCAATAACCGTCGTTGGACATGCATAGCGAGGGAGTTTTGGATTTGCATTCTCGCATTCATATGAGCACAATACACACATGTGTGTGGAGAGACAATCTAGCTGGCAAGGATCTGGCAAAAGTCGGGGCCGTAAACGCTCGTGAATTTTTTCAGCAAGATCACGCAATCATGACTGTCAAACAAGTATACCGTCCCGTTGACTTCCTCTGCTATTTTGCTCCCCCGAACAATGGGTTTTCCACAAAGCACACAGGAGGATTCGTCTGACTGCATTACGATAATATCATCACCCTAACATGCTAATGCGGTACTTAACCCTTCTTGGCATCGCTCTGTCTGCCTTTCTCTCCCTGTCTGCATATGCTTGCATATATGCATACAATGTCAATCATTGGTCTGTTTGTTGATCCGCCCGATAAAATGCATATATGAGGTTGACGGTGCGACTTTTTTCAACTTCATGGATGTGACGGGATGTGAGGCCTGTTGCGAGTCAGTCAGCGGAGTTTCAAGTCAACTTCACTTGGATATGAAGCAATTTGCGAGATAGACTAAAACAAAAAGTTGTTCAACATAGAAGAATATCGAGATTACTAATGTGGTATTTGGCTGGCAGGACGCTCTCTATTGACTTTGGGTCAATTAACATAGTTCAGCAAAACGTTATTTGTGCATATCCATAGGTTGTGCGGATATGCAAAAGACTGTGGCAATACTTGCCATCATCTCGATAACACTGGCATCCCTGCTCGCGGTCCAAGTCGCACAGAACGGCGGATTCTCGTCGGTTGGAAGGCTGATCCAGCCGCAGGCGTCAGCCAAAGAAGTACAAGCGGCGGAGCAGGCAGGCAACGACTATTATTCCAACAACAATTCTACAACATTACTGCAACAGCAGGTCATTGCAACCGGCAGCAGCAACAATAACAACGCTTCAGCGCCTCTTGACGCCGAGAGCATTGTGCTAAATCACGTCTTCAATAAAGCTGGCGGCTCGGTGGTGCAGATTACGAGCAAGGTAAACACCGTAATTCCAAACATCATAATTAACGGCAACCCCCTGGAGCAGCAGTCCACCAGGCTGGGTTCTGGATTTCTCTACGACTCTGCGGGCAGGATCATTACAAACAACCACGTCGTTGATGGCGCCAAGACTGTAGATGTGACTTTTGTGGATGGCAACATCTTCTCAGCCAAGGTGGTCGGCACAGATGCGTTCAGCGACATTGCCGTGCTTCAGATAACCGATGACTTTTCAAGCGAGCACCTGGCTCCGCTATCATTTGGCAATTCTTCCCAGCTGCAGGTGGGTCAAAAGGTCGTCGCCATAGGGAATCCATTTGGCCTGAGCGATACCATGACTACTGGGATCGTCAGCCAGACCGGGAGGCTTTTGCCAAACGAGGAGATGGGCTTTTCTATTCCAAACGCAATCCAGACAGATGCCGCCATCAATCCAGGCAACTCGGGCGGGCCGCTCTTTGACCTCAATGGTAACGTGATAGGCGTTAATACGGCGATCAGATCGAGCACCGGCGAATTCTCTGGCATAGGCTTTGCAATCCCCTCAAATTCCGTGGCGCGCATCATTCCCCACCTGATAGAGGAGGGCAAATACGACCACGCGTGGCTGGGGATTGCAGGTGCAAGCCTCACCCCGGACCTGAACCAGCAACTTGGCCTGCCCCGGGACTTTAGGGGCGTGGCAATAAGTACAGTGACGCCGGGCGGGCCGGCAGAAAAGGCAGGGGTTCGCGGCGGGACAGAGAACAACACGCCAGCAGGAGGAGACATCATTACTGCCCTCGATGGTCACACCGTCAAGAGGATAGAAGATGTCATCTTTTACATAGAAGAAAAGACATCGATTGGGGACGACGTGGTAGTCACAGTGTACAGGGACGGTCACACACAGGATCTGACGGTGACTCTGCAGGCACGGCCGCTGCCGCTTCAGACAAGCTAGCTAGCTGGCGGCAGCGTTATGGCAGCAGCGCGCCCCACGCGCGGTGTTTGTGTGTGTCTCGCCTCCTCTCTTTCTTTTACTCTCCATGCTCAGGGCCTGGCGCCGCCGCTGCCGGGCGCAAGTGATGCGCCCATTCCGCCCTTCCACCGGGAAGCCACTACCAGTGCGCCTATCGCCGCCGTCAGTAAGAGCACTCCTGCAGCTGTTCCGACAGGGAACTCGGGCCCCGCCACGATGTTAAATGTAGCAGACTCTACAAACGCTCCCGGATCCCTCGAGCCGACGGCTATTATCTTGACGTCTACCTTTATCGGTCCCGCGTTTGCATCTGTGAACTTGACTGTGTGGTGGCCGACGGAATTGCCGGCAAACTGATCAGTGAGATCCGATATGACATCTCCCTTTGAGTCGGTGACCCTAAAGTTGTAGCCGACATCTTGGACCGGAGAGTGGCTGTCATCGTAAAAACTGACGTCAAAAGTCACGTTGGTGTTAGGCTTTATGACCGCCGGCGACCAGTTCAAATCGATAAAATAAGAGCCCCTCGCGGTTCTCTGCTCAAGCGGAGGAGTCGGCAGTTCTGTTGTACTTTCCGGCGCAGGCGGCCGGCCAGAACCTGTGGCTAGCAATTCAAACTTGTATTGCACCGGTGGCGCGCCGGTCGTGACATCGGCGTACGTTTCCGCCTTTATCGGAAACGGAAACCCATCCTTGATCCATATATTATTGTCTACGGATTTGTGATAGCTTATCTTGGCGGTGTCAAATGTCCCTGCCTCCGTAGTTATGGTTTCGGTACCGCTCGGCTTTATCTCAGGACCTCCTATTGAGGCTATCTTGCCCCAGGAAGCAGAAGTCAATGACTGGCCAGGTTTGGCTACATAGGCTGACAACCACTGTAGCGAATCTTTGTAGCCACTCACATAGGACATCATTTCATCAGGGATCTGCGAGCCGCTGCCTAGAACCGACATGTCAAAAGAGCTCAGCTTCATCGTCCCATTGATCACTTTACCTTGATCAACTACGAACGTTGGTGCAATCCAGTTCCCTTCATCATCCTGCTTGTCAAAGTAGATGGTGATGGTGTACGGCGCTCCATTGTTGGTGTCGTAGTCTTGTATCCTGTATGTTACATACATATCCTCTTTGGCACCTTCTCCAACGTACCAATTGTCATCGCCTGCAGCAAAGGCCAACTTTCCTACACCACCATTGACCCCTGTCCCCCGGAGGGTGGTCAGCGAAAGCACGCTGACTAGAAGCAGTGCAGCTGCAAAAACTGAAAATAACCGATTCAAATTATCTTTCATTCTACCAAATAATAGCGATTTTACGAGTTATATGGAATGATTAACATGGTTAACTTAGTCATTTAACTGCCCGCCTTCTACCATTGTGTGCTTTGACGACCCATGAATCACTGTAGAGGACTCTGCGACAGGTTCAAGGCAAAGAAAACACAGCGGGGTAGTTACTACAACGAAGGCTACAAGCATTGTCCGTTCTGCCAACTATTTATCAGCTGGGAAGGGGTCACCTGCCCATGCTGCCATGTGAAGTTGCGCACAAAGCCAAGAAACCTGTAATGACAGGCATATGGCCGCCGCTGCAACGGCAACAACAATAACAGTAATGATAATCAAGATATTAATATCGACGAAAGCACGGCTAGTACTGCAGAATAGCCACTGCGCGGTCATGGTCTAGTGGTTATGACATTGGCTTCCCAAGCCTATAACCCGGGTTCGAATCCCGGTGACCGCATATTTTCTACTCATGTCACTGCTGTTGTGACGCAACATGTCATGATTGATACATCCCGAATTGTCTCACATGGATCGGCCGGGACGCTTTTGTGCACGTGCAAGAAAAATTTCAAAACCACTTGATCTCCATGCAGTGCTATGCTATGCTGCCTTCATTGATTTATGAAGCATGAATACAAAGATAAAGAGCGCAGCCACCACAAGCCAGCCAGAGGCCATCAGGACATAGGAAAATGGGCCTGCTGACCCTATTACAGTGTCGGCTGCAGCCCTGGTCGCAAGAGCAGCCAAAATCAGGTATACAGGCGCATGGTTGAACTTGGCAAAGTGCACCTGTTTTCCAAGGATCGGCGGAATCATCAGAGGAACGTAGAGTGTTGCAGTAACTCCTACAAAGCCTATGGCAGTAAGATGGATTGCAAGATCGTAGAACAGAAATCCCATAGAGCCTCCGACTGCATGGAAAAGGGCGGCAAGCGCAGTACCGATAAGCAGTAGCGCAAAAGCGACTCGGGTGTATGCAATCGTGTATAGGTAGCGCGCCTTTTTCTCGCCCGAAAGAAAACTCCTAAGTTCGCTATCGTCAAACCCGCCGTAGATGAAAAGTGATGCGGCAAACAGAGCTGCAGAGGAGAAAAGCGTGGCGTTAAATGCCAATGATATCAGATGATAGTAGGGGAAATAATCCTGCACAGCAGTCGTCGAGGCAACCCCTGTTGCCAGTGCGGCAGCCGCAAGCACAAGGGACGCCTTTCCAAGTCGCTTCCTTGGGCGAATGAATGCGAGGAATGAGGGCAAGGTCTTGTATTCTATGCCAAATATCATCAGAACGGGGAAGAGCAGCCACAACTGGATCTCGCCAAGCGAATTGGGCGAATTCGACCCCGGCATATCCAGAATGTTCACGGTCACAAGAGTGATGACTGAAAGCGCGATAAAGTAGTCCGAAAGCCGCAAAAGCTTCGGCCGGATCCTGATGACCCACAACAGCATCACGCCAAATATCGCCGTCGCCAAGAGCCGCAGGGCATATGATATTGCCCCAGCAATGGTGTCGTTGTCAGATATGGCGTGGACAATTGATGCAGCCACAGACGCTAGAACAAGCGCAAGCGAGATGTAGGCCAGGCGCCTTGAAGGCAGGCCGATGTTTCTGAAGCGGGGGACTATCATGTAGCCGATGCCCATTACCAGAGTCGTCAAAAAGCCTTCCATCTGCAGTATCCGATGCAGAGAGAAATGGGAAAAGTCGGCCGGTGGCCGTACGCCCAGCAGGACCATCAGCCAGACCGCTCCAATCGAAGAGCCGACAAACACCAACACGACTGCAGAAACTAGGAATGGCTTGCTTATCGCGCCACTATTGATTTCTGCAGAGGAGCGTGTCAACGCAAAGCGCTTTCCTGTATACGCCTATATTTTGCTTACAAAAGAGAACTACTCACTCGGATTATTGTTATTACTATTACTATTGCAGTTGCCGTGACTAGTAGCGAAGAAGAAGCAGCCTGCGTATTTCTCTGCAGTTTTTGGTGAGCGAGCACAGGTCGCGAAAGTGTACCAGATGGCCGAAGGGTTGCAGTTCATCCTATGCAGCAATAATCATTTTTTTGCGTTG
>DATEIL010000290.1:0-4732 GCA_035279085.1 Nitrososphaera sp. | reverse complement strand
AGAGAGAGACAGTGTTGTTCTTATCCCCGGAACCCCCTATATTAAGCGGGAGCATTGGCTGGTACAAGAAGGGTGAGGATACTCCTGGTCGAGGACGAGGATGACATCCTCACCGTCATGAGCAAGGGGCTGTCAAAATTCGGCTTTGAGGTAAAGGCATACGGCGACCCAGTCAAGGCTCTAAGTGAATATAGGCCCGGCGAGTTCGACCTGCTCCTGCTGGACTACAAGATGCCGGGGATCGACGGCTTTGAACTGTACAGGAGAATAAGGGATATGGACAATGACGTGAAGGTATGCTTCCTTTCGGCCGCGGTTAGCTCGTACCGAAATGAGATGCAGGCCCGCGCCGCTGATTTTGAAGCAAAGTATATGATAGAAAAACCGATAGGCATAGTAGAACTGGTAAAGCAGATCAACCTTATCCTCGGATCACCATAGTTCAATTCTGCTATTGCAATTTTCTATCACTACTATAAGCCTCCTCTGACCATGTAATGTGTGATGGAAACAGCAGATTCTGGCTCTGCAAACAAAGAGATCATTATGACTGACGACAATAATAATAACAACAATGAATCGGATGAAGTAAGAAAAGTCTACAAGGAGACGCACATAAAAAGACAGGAGCAGGGCACGGAGGTTCACGTCATGACAAGCGAGGAGGAGGATTTGACCGCCAAGGCCAGAAGGGCCGCGTCGGCAGTAGAGGACCTTATCACATCAGCCATCGACAGGGCAAAGGTGGCGACAAAGGAGAAGGCAGAGAGCCTTGTCAAAAGCGCGGAGCAGGGACCGGGGGCAGCAAGCGCCGCCGCAGACTCTAGGGATATCTCCAAACTGGGACCTCTTGTAGAGGGCCTGGCACGGACATTTGAAGACACAATGACAGATATCAGAAAACAAGAATATGACGAGCAGGAAAGACTGCTTCAAGGGTATCGCAAGCTGCTGGAAGAGCAGATAAATGTCATCAACTCGCGGATACAGTTTGCAAAGAGGGTAAAATGACGCTTAAGAAGTGTGCCTATATGTTCTGTACACCCCGTGCAGAGCCGCAGTGGCAATTACGACTTAAGCACTGCCGATTCTACTGAACGACGCTTCCTTTCTTATTACATCTGCAATCAGGCCAAGGGCAAGAGCCGCCGGCTGGTCTCCTGTTATCTTTTTTAGCTTTTCTTCAAAGAGCCCGGGCCTCGAAGTTATGATCTGCTCGTTGATGTTGTAAACCAGCCTCAGCGTCTTGAAGACCAGGCGCGACATTCCATCTCCAAGCACTGTATCTATGCCGCGAGACACAAGTCCGACGACATATTCCGGTTGCCACTCACGGTAATGCCAGCCATTATGGATTGTGCAATAGTGGGACTGGAGGATATGGATGAGACCACTAAACGATAATCTCGCGGTTACCTCTGGATCGCCATACATGCAGACGGCCTCTACGTGATTCGAGGGTTTTCTGCCTACGGACAGCTCATATTCAACCAGCTTTTGCTCGCTTCTCTCACCCTTGAGCAAGCCAGATGGATCGCCAATTGCAAGGATTCCCTTAAAGGTCGAGCCCTTTGCCGCAACGTGCATAACATGCGAACGCCACTGCTCAATCAGTGCCGGGGCATCGAACTGGGAGTAGTCCCTGTAGATGTCTTTGCTGCCCAGAATAGTCAGAAAGTTATTCTTGATGAAACCATCCAATGCAGCTTCGATACCCAGATTCCGTGCAACTCTTGACAGCCCGCGGACTGCTCTAGACGGATCATCCTCTGCAGAATAGATGACGGTATAGCCGTTCACGAGGTAGTCGCACATGCTCTTGTAGACGGCATCTTTCATGCCATGATCTGCATTTGATGCCATAATGAGTGAATGAGGCACAGTATTGTTTTTTCGAGGAAAAGGCGTGGATATGCTGCTCACATACTGCCTTAAATCGATTGGTGTTAAAGTTTGTTAAATTTGGACACTAGCCGGGCAGGGCATTTTTGCGAAAATATCCCCTACGGCATCCACCTGCGTTTTTATTCAATAATGCCTGCCTTCTAAGAGTAGTAGGCAGGCCACTATTATTATTGAGGTGGCTGTTCCTGGGTATGTGAAGGGCCAGCCTTTAGCAAAAGCCTGACCGTATTTTTCAGCCTGCGGATGCCATATCCGGTTTTGGACGATATGAGTATCGGCTCTTGTATTTTCAAATCACTCGTGAGCGCGGGGATCTTTTGCACGTCTGAACTTGAGGCACTCTCGCCGTCGTATTTGGTCAGGACGACATGAACCTTGGATTCGTCAACGCCCAGCTCCCGGAGTACGTTCCAGCAGCTGTAGTATTTCGCCTTTATCTCCTCGAGACCCTCTGAACAATCTACCATGAGCAGGATAAGGTCTGCTGCAAGTGACTCTTCAAGTGTTGACTTGAACGCCTCTATCATGTACGTGGGCAGCCTGCTGATAAATCCAACGGTGTCAGTCAACAGGATCCTCTCCCTTTCATCATCAAGTTTTACAGAGCGCGTGGTAGTTGAAAGCGTCGTAAACAGGCTGGCGGCAGTTTCCCTTTGCTCTGCTGCGAGAAGATTGAAAAGCGTGGTTTTTCCAGCGCTGGTATATCCAACTAGCGACACGACAGGCATGTCGGCCTTCATGCGTTGGCGCTGGTAGAGCTGTCGTTTCTTCTTGGCTTCGTCCAGCTTTTCCTTGATAAACTCCATCCTTCTCCGGAGATCCCGGAATTTCACGTCAACTACGTACTCGCCACTTCCACCCTTGCCAGCCCGCTCTTTGCCGGACGTGATTTTTGCAATTTCCCTTACACGGGGCATGTCGTACTTGATCTCTGCCAGCTGGATCTGAAGCTTTGCTTCGTTGCTTGTCGCCCGGGAATAAAAGATGTCCAGAATCAGCCGTTCCCTGTCGACTACCTGCACGCCCGTCAGTTTTTCCAGGTTGAATATCTGTCTTGGCGTCAGGTGCTCGTCGACAATTATCTGGTCGGCTCCGGATTCCTTGACGTATTCTTCCAGTTCCTTTGCCTTGCCTGATCCTATGCCGTACTCTGAGTGATTCAGATACTTTTGTGTAAAGACATTCAAGACCTTGCGGTCTGCGGCTTCGACCAGACTTTTTGCTTCTTCGAGCGTAAATTTGTCGGGATATGTCACAAGGACTGCCCGGGCGAGGCTTTTTGGCATCAGGGTTGCAGCTATAATCCACAGGGTCATCAGATACATATTCATTGTCTTTCTTGCTCTCTCGACGATGCCTGCATCGTGCGCTGGCGCACATGTTTTGCTGCAGGGCTACAGTCCGTTAGCTTTTGGCAGGAGGGAGAAGATGTAATTTAGCGGAAAAGCAATCGTTCTTAAGGGACTAAGCATCATTATGTTCGTGCTTTCAGCATACAGCCAAATTTGCGACCTGACTCGAAATGCGGTTGACCACGTTGGATACGCCTATTCTTTTATCAACTCTGGTTCAGAAATGCTGCTCAACATGCCGAGATCTTGCGGGATGAATCTGCTTGCAAGTGCCAGACACCTCTTGCTACTAGGCAGAGGGATGATCTAACCATGAGCCAGAATAACTCTCAACTCAAGGTGCTTGAAGCATATACCCGGGACGTAGGGAGGGGTACTGCGAGAATCGACTATGAAGCCATGGACTCATTTGGAGTCACCACTGGCGATATTCTCGAGATAAGGGGCAAGAGGAGGACTGTTGCAAAATGCCTGCCGCTGTATCCGGCCGATGAAGGAAAGGGCATAATCAGGATCGACGGTCTTATGAGGAATAACGCAGGTGTGGCAATTGGCGACACCATAACTGCGAAAAAAGTCAAGGCTGTCCCCGCAGAAAAAATCGTCGTATCCCCGCTTGAAGCCATACCGCCCATTGACGAGCGGTACCTTGCAGACAGCTTGGAGACCACACCTCTGGTAAAGGGTGACAACGTCATGGTCCCATACTTTGGAGGCAGGATAACTTTCCAGGTAGTTGGTGTAACTCCAGCAGCAGATGCAGTACTTGTAACAAACAAGACCACTTTTGTTATTACAGAAAAGAATGCGGACCTGCGAGGAATGCCAAGTGTCTCCTACGAAGACATTGGCGGCCTGAGGGACGAGATGCAGAAGGTAAGGGAAATGATTGAACTCCCACTCCGCCACCCAGAGATATTTGAAAAACTTGGAATTGAAGCTCCAAAAGGCGTCCTTTTGTACGGCCCTCCTGGAACTGGCAAGACGCTGCTTGCAAAGGCTGTAGCTAACGAGAGCAATGCTCACTTTATCTCTATATCTGGACCTGAAATCATGAGCAAGTTCTATGGTGAATCAGAAGCTAGGTTGCGAGAGATATTCAAAGAAGCCAAGGAAAAGGCCCCATCAATCATATTCATTGACGAAATAGACTCGATAGCGCCAAAGAGGGAAGAGGTTACGGGAGAGGTGGAGAGAAGGGTTGTGTCACAGATGCTATCACTCATGGATGGCCTTGAAGGAAGAGGCAAGGTGATAGTGATAGCAGCCACCAACAGGCAGAACGCCCTCGACCCAGCTCTGAGAAGGCCCGGAAGGTTTGACAGGGAAATCGAGATAAAGGTTCCGGACAAGAACGGGCGCCTGGAAATCCTCCAGATTCATGCCCGGAACATGCCGCTTGATGCTGATGTTGACCAGGGGAGGATAGCGGCGGTATCACACGGCTTTGTAGGCGCAGACTTGGAATACCTCTG
>DATEIL010000289.1:0-4007 GCA_035279085.1 Nitrososphaera sp. | reverse complement strand
GTGGCCGCTGTATCCGCCTACCGGTTTTACAACGCCCTTTGCTTCAAGTGACTTGATGAAGCTATTTGCGACAGAAATCTTTACTCCGGCATTCCTTGCCAAGGCCTGCGAGGTTATGGATTTCATGCCCTGGATGGCCTTCATCCCTGCATTTTCTTCCACAATGACTGCCAGCTTTTGTCTCTGCTGTGGCTTTGACTTTTTCTTTTCTTCCGCCGGCTTTATCTCGGCTCCGCCGGGACCTGTCTGTCCGCCCTTGTCAGAGGATGATGCAGACTTTTTCTTGTTTCCACCCATGTCCTTTTACGCTTCTGCGAAGGTCATCTCCCTTTAATATTCATTAGGAAAGGCTTTAATCATAATGGGGACGGAGCTGGAGCTGGCGTGGACTTTGCCCTTCTGGTAGAAACTTTCCAGCAGATGGGACAGACATCCAGCAGGATAGCACTTACCGACTATCTCGTGGCACTCTTTGCCAAGACTCCTGCAGAGCTCATTGACAAGGTTACCTACCTTATCCAAGGCAAACTTTTTCCGGACTACGAGGGCGTGGAATTGGGCCTTGCGGACAGGATGGTGATGCGGGCAATAGGCCAGTCGTCGGGAAAAAATCCGGCAGATGTCCAGCGGCTGTACCAAAAGACCGGCGACCTGGGAGACACTGCAGGCGAGGCTATGCGCTCCAAAGGACAGTCATCCCTTTATCCTGAGCCCATGACTGTGGAGCGAGTATACTCTACTTTTGAGAAAATCGCCCGGACTGCAGGCGCAGGCTCACAGGAAACAAAGCTCAGGCTCGTCAGCAGCCTCTTGAACGATGCCACGTCAGAAGAGAGCCGGTATATCACAAAGTTCGTGATGGGCCAACTTCGGCTCGGGATCGCAGACTATACTGTCCTTGACGCACTTGCGCTTGCTTTTACCGGAGACAAGTCAAACAGGAAAGTGCTCGAAAATGCATACAACGTTTCAAGCGACTTGGGAACCGTCGCCAGACTGCTGGCCAGTGGCGGGCTTGACGCGGTCAAGTCGGTAAAGATCACGCTCTTCAAGCCACTGAGACCCATGCTAGCAGAACGCGTGGTAAATGCTCAGGAGGCGCTAGAGAGAATGGAAGGCAGGGCCGGCGTCGAATACAAGCTCGATGGCGAGCGAGTCCAGATACATAAAGGGGGCAAAACCGTGGAGCTATTCTCAAGGAGGCTTGAGCGTATCACAGGCCACTTTCCGGACATTGTCGAGGCAGTCAAGCCAATAAAATCTGACATCATCGTCGAAGGCGAAGTTGTAGCCGTCAATCCCGGAACCGACGAATACCTCCCTTTTCAGGAACTGATGCACAGGAGGCGGAAGCATGGGGTGCAGGAGGCGATGAAAAGCTATCCCGTGGTTATCAACCTGTTTGACATTCTGTACCTCAACGGCGAAAGCAGGATGCATCTGTCCTACCTTGACAGGCGCAGTCTCCTCAAGAAAATTATTGATGCCGCGAAAAATCCTGGAAAAAAAATCAGGCTTATAGAACAGACGATCGCAGAATCGCCAGACGAAATAGAACGGTTCATGTCCACCGCAATTTCAGACGGCTGCGAAGGCGTGATGATAAAGCAGCTTTCAAGCGTGTACCGTGCAGGGGCCAGAGAGTACGCCTGGGTAAAACTCAAGCGGGAATACAGGAGCGACCTTGCCGACACTCTGGATCTTGTCATAGTGGGAGCTCTCCATGGAAGAGGCAGGCGGGCTGGAAAGTATGGCGCCCTGCTGCTGGCAGCCTATGATCCCAAAACGGACACGTTCCAAAGCGCCACCAAAGTCGGGACAGGATTTACAGATGAGCAGCTGGAACAGTTCTACGCCAACTTGGAAAAGCACGTGATACCACACCGGCATGCAAGGGTAGCTACCGGGATGGAAATGGACGTGTGGTTTGAGCCGACGGTGGTGATTGAGGTCATAGCATCAGAGATCACGCTGAGTCCGTCGCATCCAGCAGCAATGAATTCCATAAGGGAAGGTTTTGGCCTTGCGCTCCGCTTTCCGAAATTTACCGGCAAGGTGCGCGATGACAAGAGCCCGGAGGACGCGACCACTGTCGGGGAGCTGGTCTCGATGTACAATAAACAGCTGAAAAAGTCGTAGGCTCAAAAACAGCCAGAAGGACTGGATGGGATATCTCTTCAAACTGGCAAGGGCTCAAGGCAAGAACATCATCATGACTGGGACTTTGCCATCGCCGGGCGTACAGTTGGCTGCCTGCCATATCTCGAGAAACAAAGCAAGAAGGAACTCTATCACTGCGAAAAAGACGGAAAAAATCTTGAGCAATGTTTCTATGCAGCATACCTCATCCGTTCGCACTCCGAATGATGTCTAGTCGAGGCGGCAAAAGTTAAGAGAAGGTACAAGTTTTTGTTGCTAAAGATGAAGGTATCTCAACTCTGCAGCATGATTGAGGATTCCATCCGCTCCGGACGATATCCACTTGACTCTGAAGTTCAGAAAAAGTTTGCCGGTCTGCTGCAAGTGATAAATCGGTCCGAAACAGATGATCTGGGCGCGCCAAGCATAAAGGTCGAAACAAGAATAGACGAGCTATTTGTCATTAACAACTATGTCCCAAATATCGAACACCTGCCTGGCGTAATCGAACTCGATGTAATCGACTCATTCAAAATCATATGCCGCAAGCTGGAAAGGATAAAGCGTGGAATCCAACTGGATCCTTCACGCTAGGATCAGGGGATTTTGTCTGGAGAGGAAGAGGAAGAAGAAGAGGAACCTTTCATCCGATCAATCTCGTCGTCAACGGCCCCTGCAATCTCCTCAAGTTCCTCGCTACCCTTGAATTTTTGGTACGTAAGCCTTTCCAAAGTCGCAAGCAGGCTCTTCGCAGAGCGGTATTGCGGGATGCGGGGATCATCGATCTCTGCAAAAAGGCCAATGCCCTGAAGGCCATTTTCCTTGGCGAAGCCCAGCATTAGGCCGTTATAGCCTGTAATCAGAGAGGAGCCCGGGGTTATCGTGAGCCCAAGTGAGGAAATCCTCTGGCTAAGTTCCTGCGAAGTACTGGTGACCAGGGTCATCGGTTTTTTATCGTAATTCCTGCTGGTGTGAAATGCGCCCAGTGTGTAAATCAGCTGTACCGAGTGTTCCTTGGCGACGTCTATCACGTCCTGACAGAGGTCATACAGCTCCTGGTTCGTCTCGGGTTGTCCCTCTCCGCCACCAAAAACAACAAGGTCATCGCCGTACCTGTACTCCCATCTGTGGCGGACAAAGTCTATGAATCCTCCATTGTCTACCACATAGTTTGGAAACGGTGGGAGCACATAACGGAAGCACGAAGTCGCCATGCTTTTGTTGATAAAGTCGATCGCAATGCTCCCGACGTTTCCCATGTCCTGCATCGCAGTTATCATTATGGGCTTGTTAAGTGACGGCTTTTCGACGTCAACTGCCTTCATCAACTGCAATTGCCACTTTGCTGATAAAAAGGTTCATGACATTGAGGGCTTTTTCATGTAACAGTTAAAAGACGGCGATATGCATTTTTGGCATCTATTGTCTGCTAAAGTCGAGGGAAACGGCTCTCCTGTAGATGCGGCAGCCAGCGCAGAGCTGGTGAGGTCGCGAAAGGCCCAGCTGTCCCGACAACAGGAATCTGTCATGAAGGTAAATGAGGATGCCGAAAGAATTAACTTGCTGGGCCTCACAAAGCGAAAACAAATTGAAATAACCGCCGGCTAGATTATTATTTTTGTGAACAAGAAGATTCAAAGGATTATTTCTGCCCTTGGTAAAGAGTCGGAGAGGCAGCGAACTGGCAAATCCAGACCCCTGCCAGGGAGGGAAATGCTGGCAATCACGCCCGATACTGGCATGTTTCTCTCCATCCTTATCCGGGCAATCCATGCCCGCAGCGTATTGGAGATAGGAACGTCCTCGGGATATTCCACGCTGTGGTTTGCAGATGCACTTTTGTCCGGCAAGGTGACTGGCACCGATGC
>DATEIL010000288.1:0-11043 GCA_035279085.1 Nitrososphaera sp. | reverse complement strand
TTTCGTACCTCTCTTTTCAACTCATCTGACAGTCAACCTTTAGCAATACCATCGATGACATGAGCCAGCTTGAAGTCAAAGTTGCTTATGCCACCTATGTCATGTGTGACAAGGTTGACTGTAACTCTGTTGTAGACGTTGTGCCACTCCGGGTGGTGGTTCATTTTTTCTGCCTCTATTGCTACCTGCGTCATGAATCCAAATGCCTGCACAAAGGTCGAAAATTCAAGCGTCTTGTTCAGCTTGCCCTCAGCTATTCTCCAGCCCGCCAGTTTGCCAAGCTCCTTGGCTATCTCGCCTTCAGAGAGTTTCCGATAGTCTTCCCCATCATCTGACATGCAAACAATATGTGGATGACGTATCTAATACGTCTTGCCTGCAAATAGGGATGAGCGACGGGCGACTACAGCGATACCGATGATGGCAATGGCCGCTGCCATAGATGCGATGCCCACTGGGAATTCCGGCACAACTGTGAGTGCCGACTCAACCGACTCGCCTGTACCCTTTATCTTCTCTACTTTAACGGTGAATGATCCCTGCGAAGCAAAATTCACATCCTGAGATGATATGCCTTCGGGAGTCGTGACGCCTCCTCCACGCGAAATCTGGTTGCCATCACTGTCCGTGACTACGAGCTCATAGGTGGCAGATGGAATTGGCGTACCTGACTTGTCCGCTATCGCCACTCCAAATGTAACTGGCTGCTCTGGAAATATCTGTTCCGGCCATGTCAGCGACACTTTGTAGTTGTCCGACTCTGGAGACACCTGTGCTAGCCTTATCTCGCTTTCTGGTGCAGGCGGGCTCAATGAAAAAATGGCGTTGTGCGGAGACCTGTTCTCTGACCTTACCCGCTCTGTAATCTTGTTGAGGTTCTGTTGGGATATTGTGAAATGAACTACGGCTGAGTCTTCTCCGGATATGCGCGTTGGAACCACAAAGACGGGCACGTCAATACCGTTTACCTGTCCGTGTAGCGAGTCCTTGTCAAATTCCGACAGGCCCTTTGGTATGAAAACCTCGGTGTGGAGCATTCCTATCCTAGCCGGGAGGTCTGAAGTCCAGTCAAACGGCATTGAAAACTCGATGGCCTCTTTTTCAGTATTGAACCTAGAATTTGCAATTGCGCCATAATAGTTCCTGACCTTGACATCGTACGTCTGACCTGCATTGTCAACCTTGATGATTTCTTCCCTGCCGGGAGTCACCCAGATGTCGTATTTGAGGGGCTCAGCCACTTGAGTCTTGGGCGTGTCCACAGTCCATATTTCAACAAACAAATTGTAAAGTCCGGGTTGTGTAAAGATGGGCCCTTCAACAACTACGGGACCGCCTCTGTTCCAAATCCCTCCCAGAAATGGTTCTGCTTCGCCCTTGGCCACCGCGTTCGGCCTATCCTTTGGGACGATCTTTATCTGGAGGTCACCTTCGGCATCATAAAAGAATCCCTGTCCTCCCATTCCGGAATCTCCCTCTGTGAGAATTGGGATATCCTCGCCGTCCTTTTGGAAGTAAATCCTGTAGTTGACATGCTTGAAATTGGTGTTTGTATTTTCATCAAAGAGCCTTGCGTTGATGTAAACAGGGTCGCCTTGCGACGTAACGACCGTCGGCTCAAGGCTGACAAACAGGCTTACTTTTTTGCCGCTAAAATCTGCGGCCGGGGGCTGCATGCCTCCGTGGGCAAATGCGCCTGGCATCATGGACGGAGCGAAAACTAGTGCTGCGACAAAGAAAGCAAATGCGACCGAATATAGGAGAGGAAAACCCTGTCTTGAAAGCAAACTCTCTCAAAGACGAGGACTTTGTTTGCACTATATATTGGTTATTTCTGAACACTTGCCCATATACTATTAATATCGTGCTTGCAGCATTGACGAGCTGTTCTAGGCGGATGGGTTGTCTAGTCTGGTTAGGATACCTGCCTTACACGCAGGTGGTCGAGAGTTCGAATCTCTCCCCATCCACTCTCTCACTCTCAAATCCAAATATCTCGAGACCGCCGACCAATAACTTGCACAATACCGTAACGACAAATGCGGCAAACGGTAACGGTCTGCGCGAAATACTATATCAGTTTATGCGGCCTGCACATTACGACAAATCCCCCCTTTGCGCCTAACTACAAAGAGCAAGAACTACGCAATACTTGTGACAGCGCTAGTTTTGTCAGCACGTTCATTAAATCTGGCAGATCGCCAGAAGATTTCTTAAAGTGCTATGTAAAGCCGAGGAGCTGCAATAACAGTCTAAAAGCGGCAAATCATTACTGCGACTATCTCGGAATTACAAGGCCCAACCTAAAGCTGTGACCTAGAAACATTTGCAAATTAATAATTGCACCCAAGCCAGACGAGGTTAGGGAACTTGTGCAAAAGCTTTTCTAGCTACCCGTAAGAGGCTACTTGGCGCTATCTGCAACCGTCGGACCGAGACTTGGACGCCTGTACCTTGTCAAATGGTCACAAATTGACTTTGAAAATATCTGGTAAGCATAAGCGAAAAGCGCGGCATGAAGACTTATTGCCAGAACGCATTGCACAAAGACGTAGCCACACTTTTCAAACAACTAAAGCAGGCAGCGAATACGAACAGGTCTCTACCTTTGGTTTTTTAAGAAAGTGTAAGCCGGGCTAAGAGAAATAGGCACAAAATGGCGACCTAACAACATATACGTGATTTTTCTTACAATATCGCAAGGAAGCAGAGCGAGCATCATATAGTAGAGTGGCTAATAGGTCATAATCTGCCCTGCGTTCGAGCACATTATCTCGTTGACGAGATAAAGACCGAATACTCCAAGTTTGAGGCGGTTTTTAGCCTTACGTAGACCAATTTTCTTTATATTTTTTGAATTCTCGTCTGCCTTCTCTAGCGTATTGGCAATTGAACTTGCAATGCTTCGAACCTCGATATCTGATGTGCATTTGGCGATGGCTTCAAAGAGCACTCTTAGCTTCATTCTTTGTAAATCGCTCATCTTTGGTCCTTTCTCGTTGCTCAAATAGTCATTACTAAAGCAGTATGTGAGATAATTAAGCATTTTTTTCCGTCTAGATTGACAAAAGGCAATTGGCGCGTATTTGCCAAATATTGTCAGTGCATTTAAAGTTCATTACTACTGTAGGCATTGACATTATTGCATGCAGGACATTTTATCGAATGCTGCTGATTTAGTCGATTAAAATCGAACCGCCAATTAGAAATGCCATCTTAAAAATTGTACCTCATCGTCTGCACTTGACACGATAGTACATACCACTTTTTTCAAGCAGTTTTTACTAATAGGCAGTCGCATATCTTGGCGGCTTCTTGCCCGCTGCACTCTGCAGAGTTTGCAATTATCAAATAATCTTCGCCCTTATTCGCGATGTAGTCGTTTGCCAGGAAAGTTAGTTACACTCCGAAAAAAATGCAGGAAACGTAAAGTTCGAAGACGCATCTGGGCTGCAAGTAGGGTGACGTTATTGGTTTCAGTGAAGTGTCTTTATTGCCCTGAGCAGAAGTATACCTACAATCGTATTTGGTACTGCCAGCCACCAAATCAATGTGTATGGTGCTCGCATTATCTGACTGGGGCTCGGTGCGAACAGAGATAATATCAAACTTGTGAAGGCAAAATATGCGCCGTCCTGCTTCTTCTTAAGCAATCTAGCCAAGCCTGCAATCGATATAGAAAACAGGGCCAAGTAAAAGACCATAGTTTCATTGTAGATTGCAGCAACTGCCGGTGGGTCGCCAGCTGAAACTACTCTGGCAGCAGCGACATAAAAGCCCAAGCCCAATATGCTCAGACCTGCCATTAGGCCAAGATATGCAATCGCTAGCTTTACGAAGGAATGTGTTTCTTCACCATCAGACGTAACAGCCGGCCTTTCAGCCACACTCACCATTCTTCATCCGTGAATAATACCATTTCGACCTTGAATCTTTTCGTCCGCCACACCTGACCAGATCTGCCTAACTCCCAAAAGCCGAGACCAATTCCGTACCCCTAACCCATCTACTACTACCTCAGCCTATTTCTGATCATTTCCGCTACCTCTTGCTTGTTTTTTACTTCAACTATTATTCGCTTAAATTTGAAGTTCCCCAGGTTTAGTGTAATGCATCTGTTTTTATTGCCAAACAAGAAAAATTCTTGGCCTCTGCCAAATTCGTAAAACCGACCTGCGAGGTACGATGGCGGCACTGCAGTGCCAAACGTTCTTAATGTGCGCCGGCTGTTAATCTGTGCAGGTTCGGTACTTACACTTTCAATTTTAGAGAGTGGTATTTCCAACTTGGTCGTAAATGATGCTATTTTGTCCTTAATGGCCGTCATAGAAATAACAAGTGTATTGTCTTTCTCTCTTATCTGAACGTCTGCCGCCGTCACAGGGGCTGAATTGTGCTGCTTTGTAAAAATACTTATCATTGGCATTTCCTTGCTAGAATAGCCATAGTTTTTTGGCTAAGGCAGTCTGGTCAGAGCCACAGCACGATTCTAATCTTGACTCTAGCGCCGGCTTCGTCGGTCTTGCCACCCCGAGCGATGTACTTCAATGTGGCGTAACCTTGCGCCCTGCTATCTTTATTTTCTACGATGTAACTGACCCTACGCTCCGTTCGCCGGTTGTTACTAAGCCACGAGTACAACGCTGCAATTTCTTTACCTCCGAAAACATCGCCTGTCAGTGAAATCTTGTTACCTAGTATGACAACATGTTGCAGAGCTTGTGGCGGTATCTCAAAGCCGTCAATTATGGCATGCAGTTAGGGCTGGAATGAATTTGCCTCTATTTAGCATTAGCTAGTGAAAATCCTGCTTCTATAATGACGTGCATAGTGGTTAATTCAAAAGCGGCTTCATATGATGCAATTGCGTCGGCACTGCTGCATAGCATCTTCTTTCAGGCACCGACAAAGGCAATCACAATGTCTATCTCTGATAGCCCAAATAAATCGCACTAGCTTCCCAGAGGGCTGCTGTCATGAATTTGCCCCATACGGCGGTTGGAGCAGGATCATGCGAAGCCATTCCCTGCACTTCCAATTGCAGGACGATGGGACAGGGAGAAACTAAAATATCTCTCCCTCTTCAACCAGTCAGAACATGGCTAAGGTATTGGTAGGCAAGACTTCAGAGCTTGGCGAAGGCAAAATGACCCATGTTACAGCAGGCGGAAAAGAAATCCTCGTCGCAAATATTGGCGGCAGCTATCACGCGATAAGCAACATATGCAATCATGCCGGAGCAGAATTGCACGAAGGAGAGCTCAAGGGGAAGGAACTCACATGCCCGTGGCACGGGGCTCGCTGGGATGTGACTACAGGGGGGCTCGTCTGGTTTCCGCAAAAGCTCAAAGACTTGGGAAAGTACAAAGTCAGTGTGGAAAGCGATTCAATCTACTTGGAGATATGACATTATGTGGCTCCAAGGCTCATCCGTCCCCAAAAATATCTCAATCCTCCCTAACGGCTGGAGCTGGCTCGGGTGGCTCTTTCCTGTAGGCGACTTTTAGCCAGACCGGAGTGATTATCGTGGTGATTGCTACCATGACTATTACCGTAGTATAGATATCTGCAGAGAGGGCGCCTGCTGACGCGCCGACTCCGGCGACGATCAGGCCGACTTCGCCCCGAGATACCATGCCAATCCCGACCTTTACTCCTTTTCTTCTGTCTTTGAGAAATAGCATCGCAGGAAGACCGCACCCCACCAATTTCGAAGAAACTGCTACTGCGACAATCACAGCTGCAAGGAACAGGACATTGGCGTTAAACCCGCGGAGGTCAACCTGTGCGCCTATTATCGCAAAGAACAGCGGGGCGAAAATTATTTCGAGCTTGTCCACATAGCCTTCAATCTGCTTTATCACGCGTGAACTTGCGACTGCCATCCCCACTGCAAAGGAACCCACTATAGGCGAGAGCCCTACAAAGGCGGCTATTCCAGCCGCGGCAAAAAACGCTGCAGTGGCCATCCCTTCAATGCTCCCCCTCGATTTCCACAACCGCTCGACATGAAGAACCCTGGGAACAATCACAACAGCAGCGACCAGCAAGGCCGCAAATACGCCCAGAATGTAGAGGATTAGCAGGATGATCTCGACAATGTCTGGCGTGGTATTTCCTGTCTGTACCATGGTAGTGACTACCGAGAGTGCTGCGATTGCCAGGATGTCATCGACTATTGCTGCTCCGAGTATCAACCTGGCTTCCTTGGAGTGGATCCTGCCAAGCTCGGTCAGGACCTGGATAGAGATCGCTATGCTAGTGGCAGTAAGTGCAGTTGCAATCAACATGGATTGGATCGCCTCGAGGCCAAACGCAGTAAATACATAATAGCCCACAAAGAATGGGACTAGAACGCCAATAGAGCCGACGGTAAATGAGGCCGCGCCTCCGCGCAGAAATTCTCTGGGTGTGATGTGGAGGCCCGCTACGAACAGTATCACCACGGCAGAGATCTCGCCAATATGTCTTACCGTCTCGTTGAGCACTACCAGTGGTTCCCCATTGAAAAGTCCCAGGCCACCTAAAGCATACGGCCCCACGATTATGCCCGCCAAGAGTTCTCCAAGGACCACGGGTAGCTTCAGTCTGTGGAAGAGTTCCGCCATCAGTTTTGCCGCAAACAGAAGCAGGCTTAGGGAAATAATCACATGAAGAAAGGTTGTTGTTGATTCTACTGCCATGGCATTGGTATTCCCTGTTATTGTTGCTCTAACTGCTGAGCTTCTGCTCTACAGAGTGCACCTTGTCCCGCAGAGTCTGCACCTTGTCGAAGCGCTCGTCGATGCGGACGCTGGAAATAATTCTTGCCGCCCCCGACTGCCTTGCAGCTTGGTGCGCGCTCCTTATTGCAGCAACGACCTGATCCAGGTTCTCGGCCTCTATCTGCGTGCCAAGGGCAGTCAGAGTGGCCTTTACGCCCTCAACCCTGCGTATTGCTTCAAAGGCCGCGGCTACCTCCCTGCTCATGCTCGTGTCACTTCCCGGTGAAATTGCAATTATGCTTATTTCGGCATGGACGGTCAAGTCTTGCAATACTATAACAGGTCGGCGTAGTAAAAAACTGTTGCAGTATGAGAACAGAATCACGGTTTACACTTTTTATTACCAGTGATGCACTTCTGGACTTGACTGTTGAATCTGGACGAGCTGCTATCTTCACTCCCGCAATCTACCCTCAAAGGAGATGCAATCTCTCTTCCTGACAGCGTCTTGCGCCGGGTACTCAAACTGGCCCGCGTGCGTAAGAGCGACGTATTCTGCCACCTGGGTTGCGGCAATGGGAGGGCCGTTGAGCTGGCGGCCGGCGAATTTTCAGTAAAAAGGTCGGTTGGCATAGAGATCGACCCGCTCTCATCGGGCAAGGCCCGCCGGCGAATCAGACATCTTCCGAATGCTGAGATAATAACGGGCGACATCCGAAAAGCCGACATCTCAAAGGCTACCGTCCTCCTGTTCTGGTTCACCGAGCCTGCATTGGTAGATTCGATGACGAAGCGATTCAAGAAAGAGCTCAGGGATGGGGCCCGCGTTATTAGCATATGGGCGCCGCTCGGACTGACGCTCCCGGACAGGGTAGACTTTCCATTCTTTGTGTCCAAGAAGCCTTTCAGGCGCGCACGGTCAATCCGTCAGCAGATAAAAGCCATCTATGGAAATAATTGCATCGACTTTACGGCATCGTGGCTTCTCGCAGAAAGGTACATTGATGCGCTGGAGGTCGTGCCCGGAGACTACAGGAGATTTGTCAACATACTCCAGAGCATGGTTATATGGATAAACGCTTGGAATATGGGGGTGGCTTGCGAGGAGGAGATCCCTCCGCCGGTCGAGACTTACGTGGGAATCCTAAAGACTTTCTTTAACATCGATCTGTCCAGCATCATAAAAGAGAAGAAATAGCCCTTTGCCCCTAAATGGGCGGAGAGGACGCACAGACATATACGCACACAGAGATATGCGCGTGCGCACTGACATATTCAAATGTACGACCCCGAGAAAGTCATCTTGCAGGCAGCGGCCTTGGATTCGGATGCCCAAGCAGTAGAAACAATGCTGCTAAACGCCCTTACCCCGGTCCATGCCGGCGAATCCCTGCATATTGGGAGCCCCGAACCCGCTTTCGGCTGGACCTTTTACCCTGTCTCAATCAAGTATGCCGCGATCCGGCAGCTAGCGTCACTTCCCGGAACGGACATCCTGAACGTCAGGGGAGACTCGATGGAGCAGAAATTCGTGAACTGGCTCAATCAGCAGGCAAAAAAGAAGGGAATGGCAGAGCGGCTCCATTTCACATTGATATCAGACCTCCGCTCGTCGCGGTACGGACTCTTTTAATAGGCGGAGCCGAGCTGATATACTCTATACCCCAAATGGATTCGCAGGTGAGGAGGGCGGTTCTTGAGAAAATTGAAGGTGTAATATCTGATTCTTCAGACGTAAAGGAAATAGTGGAAAGACTCCAGAGCGTGCCTGTGACTCACAAGGCCGATTTTGCATTGGGCATCGCCCTCGGCAGGATTTACAATTCCTTCCACTATCAAACTCGCCGGACGCTGAAGCGAAACGCTACTGAAGACGAGTTCGGCGAATTTCAAGAAATGGTCCAGAAGAATGTAGATGCTATCAGAAAATCCCTCTCCGTGCAATAGCTGCGCCCGCCCATCTGTTTGTTGCCTTGTTGCGTCTGTGGATCTCCCATCAGAAGAAAAAAGAGCGTGACTAGCGCGAAAATCTTTTTAAGCTACCAGCTTTTACTCACACAAAGCTTGTCTCCAGATGCAGACATGGTTCTGCTGACTCCAGCCGAAATCAACCGCTTCATATCTACGCTAAGGACTCGATACAGCGCCGCTCCCGGGCCTGACAGAAGAAGGACTCACAGACCAAGACTGAACTAGGCAGCAGTCCACATCGGAATAGTGGTTAGGTACTTCGTTCTATTATTATTGGACTATATCGATTAAATCCGCAAGATCCTTTGAGGTGTGTGCTCGTGGCAGACAACCCAAAGATTATAACTACAAAGTCATTGATACACGTCGAAGAATTGGATATCCGACTTGGTAAAGTTCACAGCAATAAATCAGTTCCTTCGCTGGTCGAGACCATAATTATCCAAAAGGAAGGAGTGATTTCTTCGACCGGGGCCCTATCGGTCAGAACAGGTAGGTTCACGGGTCGCTCGCCGGATGACAGGTACATAGTTGATGATGATGTGACTCATGGCACTGTCGACTGGGGAAAAGTGAACCATCCAATCTCTGAGGAGAATTTTGATAGGATTTTCAAGAGGATGAAAAAGCACATCGAGGACAAGGAAGAGATGTTTGTCTTTGACGGCTTTGTGGGGGCGGATCCTGCACACCGACTTCCAATCAGGGTAATGAATAACAGGGCATGGCACAATCTGTTTGCCCGCCAACTCTTTATCAGGCCTACAGCTGAAGAACTGGAAAACTTCAAGCCGGATTTCACGCTTATCTCGTGCGACGACTTTGCAGCGATTCCTGGGCAGGAAGGCACTAGGACAGAGACATTTATCATCCTCAATTTCAAGAAAAGATTAGTACTTATCGGCTCCACGTCTTATGCAGGCGAGATAAAGAAGGCAATGTTTTCAACCATGAACTTTCTCCTGCCAAGAAAAAACATCTTTCCGATGCACTGTTCTGCCAATGTCGGCAAGGGGGGAGATACCGCGCTCTTTTTCGGCCTGTCGGGAACCGGCAAGACCACGCTTTCTGCCGACCCGCAGCGCCAGCTCATAGGCGACGATGAGCATGGGTGGTCGGACTCCGGCGTATTCAACTTCGAAGGAGGCTGCTATGCAAAGTGCATAAACCTGAGAGCAGAAAAGGAGCCCCAAATCTGGAACGCCATTCGTTTCGGGTCGGTGATGGAAAATGTCGTGATTAGGCCGGAGAGCAGGGAGCCTGATTTTGACGACAGCAGCCTTACTGAAAACACACGGGTTGCTTACCCTCTGGAGTATATCGACGGGGCTGTAATGCCTAGCATCGCAGGCCACCCAAAGGTAATAGTGTTCCTTACCGCCGACGCATTTGGGGTAATGCCGCCAATAGCCGCCCTATCAAAGGAAGCTGCGATGTATCATTTCATGTCCGGCTATACAAGCAAGCTCGCTGGTACAGAGCGGGGCATCACGGAACCTAAGGAGACATTTTCGACATGCTTTGGGGCGCCGTTCATGCCACTGCACGCACAAGAGTACGCCCGGATGCTGGGGAAGAAAATAACGGCACACGACACCCGCGTATACCTTATCAACACAGGGTGGACGGGCGGGCCCTATGGCGTAGGTAGGAGAATGAACCTGACATATACGCGCGCAATGGTGACTGCCGCGATAAACGGCGAGATCGACCGAGTTTCTCTCAAGCATCATGACACCTTCAACCTGCAGATGCCTGTTTCGTGTCCCGGCGTACCAATCGAGGTGCTCGACCCGCGAAACACATGGTCCGACAAGGATAGATATGACGCAGCAGCAAAGCGCCTAGCAGTGCTTTTTGTAAAGAACTTTGAAAAGTTTGGCGATGTCCAGAAAGAAATAGTGCAAGCAGGACCGCATGTATGAATCTTGAAAAGAAATGGTAGCCCGGAGCAGATTCGAACTGCTGTCTCCAGGTTTCTTTTCTCTAGTAAGATCCAGAGCCTGAAATCCCTAGCCCTCAACCTTGGAGATTGGCCACTAGACGACCGGGCTAACCAAAAAACCGATTACGCCTCCGCTATTTGACTCTAACTGATGCCACCACTCGGTTATCTGGACACTGCCTGTAGGCATGGCCTAAATGCAGGCTGCAGGGCTCTTAAGAGCCAATCAGCCGCACATTAGTTAACGAACTGCTACTGAAAATCCCTTCGAAGCTTCTGTCGTGTCAAAGTTCGGGCCGTTTGCAGTTATTAGTGGTAGATTGTTCGTGCCCTATCGTAATCAGATTGATGACATTTCTATGAAGGGCAATACATAAGGCAAATGTGACCCATATTGAAGGCAATTCGAATGAGCCCTTTAAT